>CACLIZ010000012.1 GCA_902607115.1 uncultured Pelagibacteraceae bacterium
TCTTTTAATTACAAAATCTTCAAAATTGAAAAAAAATACTTTTTCATCTAATTTTTCATCTAAATTAATTTTTTTATAAATATTTTCATACCAACTACAGAATATTTCTACACTGTAACCAGGAAATTTGTATCCTTTTCTTTTTAATTCAGTATAAATATCTCTCGGATCTCTTAACACGCATAGATTATAAGGGTTGCTAAAATATTTCAATGAAGATTTGGGATGAAAAATAGTTCCGGCTTGCTCTAAAATTATATCTTTCTTTTGTTGATTATTTTTTTCATACAATTCAAAAAATAATTTTTTTACTTCTTTTTCAAAAATTTCAATATCACAAAATATAAATAATTTATTTCTATTTTTTCTTTTTTCTTTTTTAAATTTATAGAAATAATTCAGAATCTTATATTTTAAGTTTTCATAAAAACTACTTTTATAGTTTGTGAAAGCAGTTTCTCCATTATATTTTAGAATTACAATATTGTTTAAGAAATTTGTGAGTAAATAATTTAAATCTTTGTTATATTTTACTAAGTTTTTGCCTACTTTAAATCTTTCATTTTGATTGCAATAAAAATTAATTAATTCAACAAAATTATTATATGCCATCTTTGATTTATTAATCGTAAATTGATTTTTAATTACACTCTCTAAATCTAACAATCCTCCAGGATCATAGGAGATTGAAAATTGGTTATTTGGAAAAGGGTCGTAAAATAATTTTGTTTTTTGTAAAAATTCATAGATAGCAGAGGAGCCACTATAACCAGTACCTACAGTATTTATTGTTTTATAAGTCATTTTTTAAATTCGATTTATAAATTTTATATGTGTCTAATTTAAGGATTTATTTTTCCAAGATAATTAACAAGAATAACACCTATTATAATAAGAATTATACCAATAATGCCGTGAATATTTGGTAATTGATTGTATTTAAAAATTCCAAATATAGTCACTGCTGTAATGGTTAATCCGCCATAAGTTGCATAAGTAAAACCAACTGGAATTATATTCATAGCTCTAGATAAACAAAACAAACATAAAACGATTGACACTACGCAAAAAATTGTTGGAAAAATATTAGTAAAACCATTTGTAGTTTTTAAAAAACCATTAGCTGAAATTCCAAGTATTACTGCAAATAATAAGTATATATAACCTGAAATTTTAAAAACAAACATGTGCGCGAATACTTGATAATATATGGTTTAAAAAACTAGTCTATTAGAGAATAATTACTTTATTTTAGATCTAATAAAAGAAGAAAAATGGTCTATTAAAAAAATTGTAACAAAAATAAGTATTATGATTGCTGACACTCTTTCATATTCAAACATTCTAAATGAGGATTGTAATTCATAACCTATGCCACCAGCTCCAACGATACCCAACATTGTAGCCATTCTTACATTACGATCTAAGATATATAAGTTGTTTGCAACAAAAGATGGTAAGATTTGAGGAATAACACCAAATGAAATAATTTGGCTTTTAGTGGCACTTGATGATTTTAAAGCATCTATTGGTCCTTTATTAATATGTTCAATATCCTCTGCATAGAATTTTGCTAAAAAACCCATTGTATGCAAACCTAATGCAAGCACTCCTGGCATTGCTCCAAAGCCAATTGCAATAACTAAAATCATAGCAATAATAAATTCAGGTATCGCTCTAAAAAATATTACTACGGTCTTACAGACAATATATATGAAATAATTAGGAGCTAAATTTCTTGCAGAAAATAATCCTAATGGAATAGATAAAACAATTGCAATAAAAGTACCTAGGAAGGCAATTTCGATAGTTTCAAACATTGCATAAATTAATTCATTTAAATTACTAAAATCGGGAGGAAGCATTCTTGATAGAATATCCCCAAAATATTTTGAGGAATCTGACATCAATTTAATAAAATCAATTTCTAAATCTTTAATGATAAATACTAAAACAGAACAAAATAAAACTATAGAAATTAGAGTTTTCCAAGACCATTGGGGTTTTAAATAATTCTCAAGATGTTTGTCCTTATTATTAATTTTAAGTTCTAAAATATTCTTTTCTATATTAGACATATATTTTTTCTAAATTAGTTTTGTTAATATTTTCAGATTTTTCATTAAATATAATTTTTCCATCAAGAAGACCTACCAGTCTATCTGAATATTTTTTTGCTAAATCAACCTGATGAAGATTGCATAAAATTGTTGTACCAAATTCTTTATTTATTTTTTTTAATAATGATAAAATCAAATTAGCAGCTTTAGGATCTAAGCTTGCAACAGGTTCGTCAGCTAATAACAATAATGGTTGTTTAATTATAGCTCTGGCAATTCCAACTCTTTGTCTTTGACCTCCAGATAGTTCATCCGATCTATTATAGGATTTTTCAAGTAAACCAACAGTTTCTAAAGATTTTAAAGCTTTAATTTTTTGATCTTTTGTAAATAAATAAAATAATGACAAAAACTTATTACTTGAATTTAAAAGACCTGTTAAAACATTGTTTATTGCCGATAAATTATTTATTAAATTAAATTCTTGAAAAATCATTCCTGTTTTTTTTTGAACCTCTGAAATGGAATTATTGTCTACTCTCTTATTATCAAAATAAATTTCTCCTCCACTTATAGTTTCAAGACCATTAATACTTCTTAATAAAGTTGTCTTACCTGAACCGCTAGGTCCTAAGATACTTATAAATTCACCTTTATTAATTTTTAAATTAACTCCTTTTAAAGCGGGACTGCCATTCTCAAAAGTTTTTTTAAGATCATTTATTTCAAGCATATCGGTCCTTTATTAATTTAACTTTTATTCTTATTTAATAATTCAATCACTTCTCTCAAAACATTATAGTCAGAATCTTTAACTTCCATATAATGAGACATTTTTCCACCATACCCAGCAATCTCACCGTGTTTGTGAGCTTCTAGGACAGCTTTTTTAATTTTTTCTCTATCTTTTTTTGGAATTATTTTTGAATAAGCTAATGGTGGAGGTGGAACTCTGTCAGATTTATGTATAATTCTAATATCTTCTTTCTGAAAAGTTCCATCTTCTAATCTAGCTTCAAAATTTCTTGAACTCATTCCACAAACATCAGATTGATTATTTATTACAGCTAATAAACATGCATCATGACTACCAGCATAAAAAACTTTATCGAAATGATCTTTGTTTTTTATAGAAAGATTAATTTTATTTAATTCAACTTGTGGAATTAAATCACCACTTGTTGATCCAATAGAATTTAAAGATAAAATTTTACCTTTAACATCTTTAAATTCATTTAACTTACTATCTTTTTTAACAACAAAGTAAGTATAATAGCCTGCATCTTTTTCACCTGGTCTAACACCGGCTGCAAATGCTTCTGCGTTAGCAATCTCAGCCGCTTTTACGTAAGTTTTACCTCCATACCAAGCTATATGTGCTCTGCCAGCCCTCATAGCCTCTACTGCTGCGTTGTAATCTGTAACTTTAATTGTTTCTATATCAAAACCTGTAAGTTTTTCTGTAATTGATATTAAGTTTGTATAATCACTTTCGTCACCTTTTTCACTGGCAGGGACAAATACCATTTTATATGTTTTAGCATCAGCATTTAAATTGCCGATGAATAAAACCACCATTATGGTTACTAAAGCTTTTTTTAACATTTTTTTCCTTTCATTATCATTAACTTTGTTCGCTTACAAGTTAATTTTGACTTATAAAAAAGGGTATTTTATTGCGAATATGTTAAATTTTTGTTAATTTTCGCTTGAATCCATCAAGGGCTTTTTTGTAATCCTCTACTGTGTCTATTTCTTTCCATCCACTTTCAATAATTATGCAATGAACTTTAACACCAATATCCACTAGTTCCTGCATCATATCAGTTAGGTATGCTTTCTGAAATGTTTTGGCTCTTTGAAATGGCTTATTCCAATAAATTTTTTTCAAACGATGGAAATGTTGTTTGAAAATTTTAGCACCTCGATTGGTCAGTTTAATCATGCCTATAAATTCTCCATGGACCTCTTCTTTTCCTGTATTAATTTTTCCAATTTTCTCTACTTCATTATTGGAGTTAAATATTACATTCTCCGCCTCACTGATGGGATGGTCCTTTCTGCCTACATAATATCCTCTCCAATCTATATCAACAACCACGGATATATCATGATTTGACTCAAGTGTTCTTTTAACAACTGAAGGTTCAAATAGAATATCTGAATAGGAAATAATTATATTACCATCAATAATTTTTTCTGCATAAAATATAGAGTTTAATATATTATTGTTTCGGTAGTCATTATTTTCAAAATATTTCAAACCTTTATAATTTATTTTTTCTTTTTTATACCCTCTAACTAAAGAGATGTTAGTTACTCCACATTTTCTATAAGCTTCTAGTTGCCTTTCAAGCAATGTTTTTCCTCCAAAATCTAACATGCATTTAGGTAAATTTTCTGTATGTTTTTTTAATCTACTTCCTAAACCTGCCGCAATAATTAATGCTTTAGTATTGCTTTTTTTTAAAGAGATTTCTAAATCATCAATTTGATCATAACTTAAATTATTTTCTTTAATAGATCTTATGAGTGAGATAATTTTTGGATTATTTTGAACATAATCTTTAATATCGGGAGCTATACTTTTTTTTGAAATTCCTGCTAAATCATTAAGATCTTCATTATTAACTTTCAACAAGTTAGATAATTTTTTAATTATACTTGGTTTTGGAGCAGTTCGTTTTTCTTTTTCAATATCATTTAGATATGAAGCCGCTATCCCAATCTTTTCAGCTAATTCTCTTTGACCAATTCCATGGCCAATTCTTAACTCACGAATATAAGGACCAAATTTTTTTTTAATAACCATTAAACAAATTTTTTATAATAAATATCATATTTTTCTTATATAAAAACATCTATCTGAAATCTTTTTCACAGTTAATTTTGAACTTATATTTAAAATTATTTGAATTTTTTTTATTTTACTGGAAATAATTGATTCATCTAAATCTTCGAATTTTTTATCATGGTATAGTATTTTAAATGGCTTAAGTATTTTCAAAGTTATTCTTTTTAAATTATTTACTAATTTTTTTTTAAAAAGTTCATATTTAATTTTTTCTATATTAAGTCGATCGCTATCTGAGAAACTAGAGATTTTCTTCCACTCATCGACAATAATCTCTGAAGAATATTTAGATGATGATTTATAAACTTTATGCTCAAATAGATTATTTTTTTGCTCTTCATTTGAAATTTTATAATTATTATTAATTATTTCGTTTATTAAATCACATAAATCATCAACTTTTTTTACTCTTTCGCTTAATTCATTGGCAGGTAGGCCATAATCAGAAGTACATTCAATAGGCTCATAGCTTATGGTTGGCACATTATAAAAAAAAGAATGAAATGCAGATGTGCAGGAATTATGAATAAGCAGCTTTGAATTCACCAATTGCTCATTAATATTTCCATCTTTAGAAATTTTTACATTTTTAAATTTTGAAAAATGATTCTGCCAAGTTTCTATTCTTTCTAGGGGATGTGGTCTTAAATAAAAATTCTCATTTGGAAATCGTTGAATAATTATATCTAGCATTTCAAGAAATTTTGGAAATTTTTTTTCCAAGTCATGTATTGTATTAATCATTTCATTTTTAAATTTTTCACTTCTCAAAAAATAGCCCTGTCTTTCCAATTCTGAAATTATTTTGGATTTATGAATAAATCCATTTACTAGGTTAAAATTTCCTGAAATAGTTATTTGTTTTGTTTTTGCTTTTGAAAAATTCCAATAATTATTAAATTCTTCTCTCATCATATCAAACCTATGTGCTCCAGATAAAACTAATTTATCTTTTGAATTATTAAATAAAGAATTTAATGTTTCATAATCGTTTCTGCCCCAGCAAAATATTTTATCTGCAACTTTAAAATCTTCTTCTGTAAATCTGGCTTTAGAAAAAGCAACTAAATCTTTGAGAATTAATCCAGCTTCTTCATCAATGCTTGAAATTTTAATATCATTTTTTTTTAAAGATTCATGAAGTTGTTTTTTTTTATCACCATGCACTAAACTTTTAGTATGGAATAATCCTTTTTTTAAAAGTTTTTTGTCATTAAGAAATTTTATTGTTGCAGAATTAGAAATTATTATATCAAAATTATTTTCAGCTGCGATGCAAGCAAGAAGTAAATTTGAGTCTAATTCTCTTTTTGTTAATTCAGTTAAAATATAAATATTCATATAATTTATATTTTTTTAATCATTATTAAATTATTTTTGCTAACTTGTTTTATTGTAAATCCTGACTTAATAAATAAACGTATAGATGATATATTTTTTAAGTTGACTTTAGCTTTTAGTATTATCTTTTTTTTAATATATTTTGATAAATTTATTAGTGATTTATAAGCAATATTTAGTCGTCTGAACTGTTTTTTTATACATATTGAAACATCATAAAATTTTTGTTTTTTTTGAACTCTTAGATATCCTGCATCTTTTGTTTTAAAAGAAATTACAAAAAAGAAATTGTCTTTTTTTTTATAGTTTAATAGAAACCAATTTTTATGTCTTCTGTATGTTATTTTTTTTTTATTTTCTGAGTAAATTCTCGTGTAAGACTGATTTCTTAAAATAAAGAATAATTTTGAGTCAGAAATTTTTGCTCTTCTTAATACCATAAAGGCAGATTTATTTTTTTGTTATTTTTCTTAACAATTGTGATATTTTTTTGTCTTGTTTGTTTATATTTTTAAGAATTTTTTTCGATTGATTTGGCGCATATTTAATTGAAATTCTCAGTAAATTCATCCAGTTGGTATTATTTTTTTTCCTAGCGTTTGTAATTTGCCTAATTAAGGCTTCATATCCGTTTTTCATATAATTATGTTTTTTTATAAAATTATACCTGTTGTAGATTAATATATAAGTTTTAATTCATTTATTACCTTTAACAAATCAATTTTTTTTAATTCAGGAAAAATTGATATAGAAATCTCACTTTTTTATAAAAATTCTGCCAATTGTATGAAAAAAATATCCAAAGATTAGCTCGTAAGAGGTATAAGTGAAATTTATAATATAATTTTAAAAAAAAACAAATAGTATAAATAAGTAAAATGAAAAAAAACGTTGGATCAAAAATAAAATCATCAAATGCTAATTGGTCTTTCGATGGAAAAGTTTACAAAAATTTTGATACACATATCAATAAATCGGTGCCTATGTATGAATGGGCTCATGAAATTGGATTAGATATTTCAGATTTTTTTATAAAAAAAAATTCAAAATGCTATGATTTAGGTTGTTCAACCGGTGCATTTCTAAAAAAATTAGCAGCAAGAAATAATGAAAAAAAAGCAAATTTTTATGGAGTTGATGAAGTATCAAATATGATTAAATTTGCAAAAAAAAATTGTAAAAATTTTAAAAATATTCATTTTTTGAATAAAGATGTTTCAAAAATAAACCTTCAAAAGTGTGATTTTATAACTTCTTATTACACAATACAATTTATCAAGCCATCCGAAAGACAAAAACTTTTTAATAAAATTTTTAAATCTTTGAATTGGGGTGGGGCTTTTTTATTTTTTGAAAAAGTAAGAGCTCCTGATGCACGTTTCCAAGATATTATGTCACTCATTTATAATGAGTTTAAAATTAAAAATGGATTTTCCTCAAGTGAGATAATCGAAAAATCTAGAAGTTTAAAAGGAGTATTGGATCCATTTTCTTCAAAAGAGAATCTTCAATTCCTTAAAAGAGCTGGTTTTAAAGATTATATGTCGGTGTTCAAATTTATCGCTTTTGAGGGATTTATAGCAATCAAATAGAATTTAAATATATTAAAGATAAGTTAATCTTTTTTCCAGTCTGTTATATCTAAATATTTTTCGTTAATATATTCACCTACAGCTTCTTCAAATTCCTCTGTATAAGGAGCAACTGAAATCATAACTTCGGATTTATTAAACATAATTTCTTTGATGCTTATTATTGCTACTCTATTATTTTCCCCTACATAGTTAAGAACACTAGTTTCGCCTCTAATAGTAGTTTGCTCTTTCCAACCAAAATCTTCAATATTTTTTATATAAAAATTAAAAACTTCGGGTTTTGTTCTTGGAACTTTTATTACTAATTGTCCACTCCATGTTTTTCCCTCTCCAAGTATTAAGCTTCTAGATATGTTAACTTCTGATTTTTGAACAAAAGGCATATCTTTTATTCTTGTTAGCGTGTTATCCTGAACATTATTTAGATCTCCAGATAAATCTAAGTTACCCTTTGAACAACCTGTTAAATATAAAATTAAAAAAAAACTTGCAGCTATTAAAAAACCAAACTTAATTATTTTTTTTGATAATTTATAAAATATCAATAAAAATATTGCGATTGTTAATATGATATATAGATTTTCAAAAATCATCGAAGTACGAATCTAGTTTGATTGTAATATTAATGCTTAATGCCTAGAAAAAACAGAATTATTTTCACTTAATTCTAATTAATATATATGTTTTAATTCATTTATTACTTTAAACAATTGAATTTTTTTTATGCCTGGAAAAATTGGTATTGAAATTTCTTTTTTATAAAATTCTTCAGCATTTTCTAGCTCTTTCTTGTTTATTTTAAAGTTTTTTTTATAGTATGGTTGTAAGTGTATGGGTATGTAATGTACCTGAAGTTTAATGCCCTTTTTTAAAAATCTTTTAAAAACTTGCTGCCTATTATTTTTTACTTTATTGAATTCTATTAATAATGGAAATAAATGAAAAGAATGTTTGCAATTTTCTTTCTCAGTAGGCAAAGTAAACATTTCATAATCTTTTAATTTATCAATATAAAACTTTGCGATTTTTCTTCTTTCATTGATAAATCTGTCTAATTTTTTTAGTTGTGAAATTCCTAAAGCACATTGTATATCTGTAATTCTGTAATTTTGTCCAGTTGTTTGAATGTTGTATAACCATGGTAATTTCTTTGAATTTCCAATCATAGAATGGCTTCTCATTAACTTTATTTTATCAATAATTTTTTTATCATTTGAGATTACGCTGCCTCCCTCACCTGTGGTAATAGCTTTTACAGGGTGAAAACTTTGAGTAACAAAATGTGCATATTTTATTGCATATTTTTTATTAGAAAAATATTCTGAACCCATTGAATGACATGCATCATTAATAAGAATAAAGTCATATTTTTTTGACAAATAACTTAAAGATTTCCAATCACATGGGTGACCAGCATAATCTACCGCTATAACAGCTTTTATTTTTTTTTTTTTTAATTTGTGTTCTAATTTATTAGGATCAATAAGATAAGTTTTATTATCTATATCAATAAATTCCGGCGTAGCATTATTGTTCACAATACAATTAGATGATGCAATAAATGAAATAGGCGTTGTTGCAATCAAATCATTTTTTTTCCAACCTAGTGCTTTGCCAAGTAAATGCAATGAAGATGTGCCGTTAGATAAAACACAACAGTATTTGCCACCAAATTTTTGGTTAATTTTTTTTTCAAATTCAGAAACTTTAGATCCTTGAGTTAAAAAATCACTTTTTAAAGTTTTTATTACAGCCTTAATATCATCATTTTCAATTAGCTGTCTTCCATAATTTATCATAAATTAATTAGCTTTCTTATTTAAATATAAACTTCTTTTATTATGATATAACTTTTTTTGCAAATTTAAATATTTTCTATTTAAATTTAAATATTTTTTATTTTTATATAAAAAATTTTCAATTCTACTGAGTGAAAAATATTTATTTTTTTTATAAAATTTTTTTACAATTATCTCAATTAAATTAAAATCTTCAATATAATCTAATGTTAATCTTGCTCTTATCTTGGGTTTCTTTTTTATTTTTAAATTAAAAATTTTAAAAATTTGAGGATTCTTCCAAATATATGGTGTTACATGTTCCTTGTCGAATTTTTTTTTTGCTTCAAAAAAAGATTTTTCTAAACTTTTATAATTAAATATTTCACAACTCATTCCATCAGGTAAAAAATTATTGATATTACTTACATAATCATATTTATTTTTTAAAAAAAATCCCAATAATTTTCTTACATACTTTATATCTATTAAGGGACAATCTGAGGTAATTCTAATTATTGTTTTTATTTTGTTTTTTTTTGCACAATAATAGTATCTTTTTAATACATTTTTTTCATCTCCTCTAAAAATTGAAATTTTGTTTTTTAATGAAATTTTTTCAATTTTGTCGTCTATTTTTTTTTTGGTAGTGGCAACTATAAGCTTTTTTATTCTTAGTTTCTTTAGTCTGTTAATTAATATTTCTAAAATAGTTATATTATTAATTTTATATAAAATTTTTCCTGGCAGACGTTTACTATCTGATCTTGCTTGTATTATACAACCTACAGAATTTTTCATAGCTTTTTAGAAGTTTATAAACTATTTATATACCCAAAAGTTAACATTTTTTTGGCATAATTTTGTTTAATATTAAAATAATGGATAAAAGAAAACATTTTAGAATTGGAAATTATTTAATTTCAGAAAAAAACCCTCCATTTATTATTGCAGAGATTGGTCAGGCACATGAAGGATCGATGAAAAATGTAATTAGATATATTGATGAACTCTCAAAAACAGGGGTGAATGCAATTAAATTTCAAACACATTATGCGGAACATGAGTCTTCGCTAGATGAAAAATTTAGAGTTAAAATAAAAAAATTTAAGACTAGATACGACTACTGGAAAAGTGTCGAATTTTCTAGTAATGAATGGCTCAAAATTAAAAAATACTGTAATAGAAAAAAAATAATTTTTTTAAGTTCTGTATTTTCTTTAAAAGGTTTTAATATTTTGAAGAAAATTGGAGTGGCGGCTTGGAAAGTGGCTTCAGGAGAATATAACTCAAAATATATTTTAAACGAAATGTATAAAACAAAAAAGCCATTGCTCATAAGTACTGGCTTAATGAATAATAATGAAATTTTTAAAATGCACAGGCTGTTGAATAAAAACAAAATACAACATTCTTTTTTACATTGTGTAAGCAATTATCCTGTAAAACTCAAAAAAGTTGGTTTAAACAATATTCAAAATCTTAAAAAAAAATTAAATTGTCAAATCGGATATTCTGATCACAGTGGTAATTTAATTGTGCCAGTTAATTCTATGATTTTAGGGGCAAGAATAATTGAAATTCACGCTAAACTGAAAACCAAGGATAAAGGGCCTGACTCTTCATCTTCATTAACAATCGATGAGATAAAAAAATTATGCTCTTTTAGAGATGACATTCATTTGTTACAAAATAACCCAATTAATAAAAAAAAACTCTCTCACGATTTGATTAAAATTAAAAAGCTTTTTGGTAAAAGTATTGCTCTGAATAAAGATATGAAAAAAGGTTCAATAATTACTTTTAAAGATTTGACTTTCAAAAAACCAGGGACAGGCTTTAATGAAAGTAAAATAAACTTTATCCTAGGGAAAAAATTATCTAGATTTGTTTCATCTAAAGTAATACTTAAACCTAAACATTTAAAATATTAATGAAAAAAAAAAGAAAGATTTGTGTAATAATAAATAATAGAGCAAACTATGCTCGAATTAAATCTGTCTTAGAAGAGATAAAAAAAAACAAAAATCTTAAATTACAAATTGTATTAGCGTCATCATCTATTTTAGATAGATTTAGCTCAATAACTGAAATAATTAAAAAAGATGGTTTTAAAATAGATTATAAACTTTATACTTTAGTTGACGGTGAAAATTTAGTTACAATGGCAAAATCTACTGGATTGTCAATTATTGAATTTACAAGTGCTCTAAGTAAGCTGAAACCAGATATTGCTTTGGTTGTGGCTGATCGATATGAAACACTTGCAGCCGCTATCTCTGCTTCTTACATGAATATTTTTTTAGCCCATACTCAAGGAGGTGAAGTAACCGGATCAATTGATGAAAGTGTTAGACATGCAACTTCTAAACTTGCGCATGTTCATTTCCCTGCAACCAAAAAATCTAAACAAAATTTAATTAAAATGGGAGAAAATCCAAAAAATGTTTATAATTTTGGGTGTCCTTCAATGGATTTAATAAATTTAAAAAATTTAAAAATAGACAAAAAATTTAAGAAGAAATATGAAAATTATGGCGTAGGAGAGTTAAAAATTAACTTTAACAAACCTTATATAGTTGTCCTTCAGCATCCTGTAACTACTGAGTACGGTAAGGAGAGGCAACATATAACTGAAACCGCAAAAGTTTTAGTTAAATTAGATATACAAGTAGTTTGGCTGTGGCCAAATGTTGATGCTGGCTCAAATTATTTATCTAAGACACTAAGAGTGATAAGGGAAATTAAAAAACCACGAAATATTATATGGCAAAAAAATTATAATCCTGAAGATTATTTAAAGCTAATATATAATTCTACTTGTATGATTGGTAATTCAAGTTCTGCAATTAGAGAAGGTGCTTTTTTGGGAATACCTGCGGTAAATATTGGAGAGAGACAAAGAGATAGAGAAAGTGGTCCAAATGTAATCAACGTGAATTATAATTCAAGTGAAATATTAAAAGCATTGAAAAAACAATTGAAAGTAAAAAAATATAGAAAAAATAATTTATTTGGAAATGGTAATGCTGGTAAAAAAATTGTTAAAATTCTTTCTAAAATAAATTTAAATATTATTAAAAGATTAAATTACAAATGAATAAGGTTAATTTAACTGATCATGAGAAATATTTAAAAAAAAATGTTTTTTTTACTGAAAATAAATGGCCTCATTTTAATTTGATTTTTAATGATTTAAAAAAAATTTCAAAAAAAAACAATGTAAATTCAGTTATTGTTTCCCTAGAAAGAAATAGTTTGTATGGAGGTATAAGTTTGTTTGCGCCATATTTTTCTAAATCAAAATTTGTATCGGTAGATTGTTCTACTACAAATATTCGTAAAAGAGGTAGTTATAATAAAATTTCAAATAAAAATTCAATAATAAAAATGAAAAATAGTTATAATTTTGATTATAAAAATATAAAACTTAAAAAAAATTTTGCAGATACAATTTTGATACCTAATCTTATGCATCACATTCCAAATTTAGAGCTTTTCTTTAAACAAGTTAAAAAAATTTTGAAAAAAAATGGAACTTTATATATTTTTGAACCACTAGTTAGAGAGCTTCATCAAGAACCCGAAGATTATTTTAGAATTACTCCTTATGGATTTATTTACTTGCTTAAATTATTTGGTTTTAAAAATTTTAAAACAAATTTTGAAGGTGGTCCATTCACGGCAGTGGGATATTGTTGGGATCAAGCAATTCATTATATGCCGAAAAAAAAAAGATTTAAAATGAAAAAATGGCTAAATTTGCAAATGAAAAAATATATCAAAATGGATAAAAAATATAAAAAAAATAATTTTAGAAAACATACTTCGTTTCCAATGAGTTTTTCAGTAACTGCAAAATTAAATAATAAATAGATGATTTTGAAAAAGAAAATTCTGGCTGTTGTTCCGGCTAGAGGCAAAAGTAAAGGAATAAAACTTAAAAATTTAAGGAAAATAAAAAAAAAATCATTAGTTGCTTTGGTGGGTACATTCATCCAGAGATGTGGATTTTTTGATAAATCTGTAATTTCAACAGATAGTAAAAAAATTGCTAAAGAGGGAATTAAATATAAGCTAAATGTTATTAAGAGGCCCAATTATTTATCTGGTGATAAAATTTCGGATACAAAAGTGTTGATTCATGCAGTTTTAAATGCTGAAAAATATTATAATCAAAAATTTGATGTTGTTGTCATGTTACACCCCACTTCTCCACTGAGGAGAGTAGATGATATTAGAAAAAGTATATTAAAATTAATTAATTTAAATTGTGACTCAGTTTGGACAATTTCTAAAACAGATAGCAAATATCATCCATATAAACAATTAAATTTAAAAAATGAAAAAATTTCTTACTACAGTAAACATGGCGATAAAATTATTTATAGACAACAATTGAATCAATTATATCATAGGAACAGTGCTGCATATGTAATTAAAAGAAATTTTTTAATTAAAAAAAAGAAACTTTTAAGTAAAAACACATTCGGCCATATTATTTCATCAAAACAGATATCAATAGATAGTTTAGAAGATTTAAAAACTGCTAAAATGTTTTTTTAATTTATTATTTAAAACTAATTTTTTTGTTTACTATTTCAATACTAGTCTCACATTTGCTAATTATACTTTTCCTATGTGTGGCTATAAATAAAGTAACTTCATGTTTCAGGTTGATAAGTGAATTGATTATTTCTTCTTCGTTTGTCTCATCAAGGGCGCTGGTTGCTTCATCAAGAATAATAATTTCAGGATTTTTATAAACAGCTCGTGCAATATTGATTCTTTGTCTCTGACCTCCTGAAAATTGAAATCCATGCTCACCTACTATTGTGTTTGTTCCGTGTTCTAAGTTATCTATAAACTCAAGGGAATTAGAAATATTTAAAGACTTTTCAAAAAGTTTTTGATCAAAACTTTGCTCGTTTCCAAAAATAATATTATTTTTGATTGTATCATCGGTTAAAAAAATATTTTGAGATACATAGCTTATTTTTTTTTTCCATTCGTTGAAATTTTTTAAATTTTCATCATCTATTAAAACGCTACCCTCCGAAGGGTGTATAAAACCTGCTATTAGATCTAATAAAGTTGACTTCCCAGAACCTGAACTACCAACTATAGCATAAGTTTGTCCTTTTTTAAATTTGACATTCAAATTTTTAAAAATGTATTCTTTAGATTTTGGATACTTAAATGAAATATTTTCAAAATTAATTTCATTTTTAAAAAAATCAAGATTTTTAGAAAAAACATTTTGTGGCTCAATTTTTTCTTTGTTTTCTGTCTCATCATTACATAATTCATTATGAAGTATTTCTAATGTAGGATAAGAAAATTTCAAAGTTTGAAAGCTTATTATTAATTTATTTATAAGTGGTAGCAGTCTAAAAATTATGGCTAGTAAGAGTGCAATCTCTGGAATAATTTGTTTTATATTTGGTTCATTTGAAAAAATATACAATCCAACAAATGTAATTAACAATATAATTATAGTTTCAAAAAGATATTTTGGGGCAATTGTTATTAAAGATATAATTTTTCCTAGTGTTTCTCGATTATATATTTTTTTTAATAAATTTTTCTTGAAAAAATTTTGCGAGTTGTAAACTATTATTTCTCTATAACCGTCTAGTGATTGTTTAATATGCTTTAAAACTAGCCCGTCAAAAAATACACGTTTTTGTCCTAGTTTTTCAAAAGTTTTTTTGAAAAAAAGGTAGTATATCAATCCAATAGAGCTAAGAGTTATAATAACAATCGATGTTTCATAAAATCGCAAATTAAGCAAAATTAATAAAAAACCTGCGAAAATTATAATATTCTGAAAAATATCTATTAAAGTTGTTAATATTTTTTTAATAAATAATCCAGTTTCGCTATATATATTTCTTAATAAAAATGATGAGTCATTTTCAATGTGAAAAGGTAAATCTTTTGACATATATCTTTTATACATTGCTGAACACAAGTCAGTTTTTAGATTAACAAAAAATCTTATTTTTAAGTACTGAGCAAAATATATAAATAAATTTTTAAAAATAATTACACAGTTAAATATTACTACAATATAAAAAATTACTTCATAAATATTGTAATTAGAAATCATGTTTTCAAAATTTATAGAGAGTCCTAAAAAATTTATTTCTTTTGGATCAAGGATTATGGAAAGAAATGGAAAAATTAAACCAATGCTTATCAATTCAATTAAACCTGACAGTATAATAAAAATAATAATTAAATATAATTTCCAACGCATATACATTGGAATTAAATCGATTGTTTTTTTCAATAACTTCATTTTATTTTAAAATATCATTTAGCACATTTTTCAATCTTAAAGATGATTCTCCATCTACATTGCCAATATAAAATTTTATAGCTTCGTTAATTTCCTTATTGTTAATTGATTTTGATGTAAGTTGGTTGCTACAGATTTTATTTAAATATTCTATCATTTCATTTTTTGAGTATGCATAATGTACAAAATTTTTTAGATTTAATGTATATTTTTTATAACTTTCATGATCTTTAATATCAAAATATGGGAGGATAACATGTTTATTAACTAGCAAAGATTCAATTAAGCCTGTAGAATTAAATCCAATAACAATTTTTGCATCTTTAATTAAATTTCTAGAGTCACCTCCTTTCAAAAAAATACAATTCTTAAGATTTGCTTTTGAAATAATGTCTTCCTGCTTTCTTTCATTTTTAAGATAAATCTTTGATTTAAATATTATCTCTTGCTCTGAATTTAATTTTGCGAAATCAATTAAAGTTTTAGTTACTTCTGTAGTAAGAGTATCTACATTAAATAAATCTTCACTTTTGTTATAACCATAGGGCTGCCTTACAGTTGGAATTAAAAAAAGAATATGATTATTTTTTTTTTCTTTATTTTTAAAGTAAAAATCTGCTCTTGGCATACCAATAACAAATACATTTTTTTCTTCACAAATTTCTGAGTCTACAATTAATTTCTTAAAATAGTCTGTATAAACTGTCATAAAATGACCTTGAAATTTTCCATTCGATGAATTCAATTTCTTATAAAACTCTTTTTCACCCTCGATAATTAATGACTCTTTTTGACAAACAATGAACTTTAGGTTTATTTCTTTACAGGCTTTATGAACCTCTCTTTCTGAATGATACCTAAAATTAAAACTTATAACTGCTGATAAAGGAGTGGTATTTAAAATTTTTTGTAATATTTTTTTTATAAAATTTCTGTATCTTTCTCTTGCTTTTTCGATGTTTACATCTTCAATATGGTAATGATTATCTGATATTTTATCGCTAAATTTTAAAACAAATTTATTATAGATTTTCTTAATATTGTTTCTGGGAAAAAATAAAAATTCATAACTACTATCATTATCTTTAATTAAGTATTCAAGATCATCAACACCATATGATCTATAAAGAACTAAAATTTTTTTATTATTAATTTTTTTATTTGCTGAAGAAAAAATATATTTTAATTTATTTAATTTATAAATAGAAAGTCTCCAAGATAAAGCGCACAAATATGGACTTAGAAATAATATTCCTAAAAAAAGTAACATCGATGAAAAAAAAGTTAGTACTAAGGCAAAAATTTTTTTAAGATAACTGAATAACATTTAGGTTTATTTAATTGTTATAAACCTTTTTTGTAAAATAAATTTGAATAAAAAACATATTATTTTTTCTCTAAAACTATATGGTACACACCGCTTAATACCTCTTCTGAACTAACTCTAGGATAATTTTTCCAAATAACTTTCCAAAAATTGTTTATATTAGATATAAAATCAATAGTTTTATGGCTATATTTTGGCTTATCGATCTGAATAGCCTTTACCATAAATCCATATTTTTGGCATATAGTTAGCAATTCATTCACGGTAGTTCTTGGATAAGATAGTCCTTTAAAATAAAATTCTAAAAAATCTTTTTTTCTTTCTTTGTGGTATTTGTTTACGTATTTAATAATCTGTTTATCATTAAGTAACAAATGTCCCCATGGTATGAATGTACTGCTATATCTATGTGGTCCTAAATATGAAAAAAAAGAACGATGTTTAAAATAAACTATTGTTTTTTTCTTTGAAACATAATTTATATTTTTCATTACTTTTTCCCAGTTGTCTATGTGCTCAATAGCTTTGCAATAAATTATATCAAATTTACTCTTTACCGCCTTAAGATCATGGGCTCCAAGTTGCAAAAATTTATATTTTTTATTTTTTTTTGATTTTCTGCTAATTTTAATAGGTACTGGAAAAAAAGAGAAATTTTCAAATTTTAAATTTTTTTTGTAAACATTGACATTTAATTTATTTTTTGTCTGAGTTAAAATATTGTTAAGTAATGATATTGCTTTATCATGATCATGTTTTTGCCAACTGCTCTTATGTTCTCCATCTAAATAGGGGTCACTTCCTATTGCTTCTTTAAGATCAGAAATTTTTAACAAAATTCTAGGGACCAAACCATTGCCAGTTCCAATATCCAACATTCTTTTATTTTTTAAATTTATATTTAATGATTTAAAAAGTGATAAAATTTGGTGACACTGTAAAATAATTCTACCAACTTGTATTTTGGAAATTTCACTTTTAGGCTTTGGTTCATAATATTTTGAACCTTTTGAAGTAGGATTTAGGATATCTAATAAATATTTTTTTTTATTTATTGGAAGTTTACCGTTGCTTATTTTGAAATATTCTATCATTTAAAATTAAGTGAGGTGTTAAAGGTCATAATTTGATTTATTATTATTAAACTAAAGAATATATTTCAATAAATAAATGTATTTATGCTTTTAAATCTTGTTTATTTTATTAATATTATAAATTTTTTCTGACAAAAAATATTAAATTATTTTAAATGACAAAAATAAATTATTCTATAAATAGATTTGAATATAAAAAAGAAATAGATGTATTAAGATTTATTTCTGTACTCAGTGTAATATTATTTCATTTAGATGTTGAATATTTTAAAGGTGGCTTTTTAGGAGTAGATATTTTTTTTATTATTAGCGGATATCTGATCACAAATATTATTTTATCAGATCTTAATATTCAAAAATTCAGTCTTAAAAATTTTTATCTCAGAAGGGCAAGAAGAATTTTGCCAGCATTATTTATTGTATTATTTTTTACAATTATATTTGGATTTATTTTTTTATTTCCAGAGGAAATAAATTATTTAAACAAAACTATATTAAGTATACTTTTTTTTGTTTCAAATTTTTTCTTTTTTAAAACAACAGATTATTTTGATGATATGGCAAGCCAATCTCCTTTGCTTCATACATGGAGTTTATCAGTAGAGGAGCAGTTTTATGTAGTATATCCAATTTTTATTTTTATTTTTTTTAAATATTTTAGTTTGGATAAGTTTAAGTTAGTTTTAATTTTCTTATTTGCAGCAAGTCTTTCTTTGGCGATTTACTCACACAATTTATATCCTGATGCAAATTTTTTTTTTACACCTACTAGATCTTTTGAAATAATTCTTGGATGTATATTAGCTATTAGTAAGTTTAAAATCAAAAATTTCAAATATAGACAATTTTTGATTGATATAATTTGTGTTCTTTCTTTCGCAGCAATTATATTTTCTTTTTGTTTCTTTTCTAAAGAGGATTTACTGCCTAATGCAAAAACATTAATACCATTGATTTCAACATGTATATTAATATTATTTTTAAGAGAAACTAACAAATTTATATATTATTTATTTTCTAACTCTGTTTTTGTTTATTTGGGTAAAATTTCTTATAGTATGTACTTAATACATATCCCTTTACTTTTATTCATGCCAATTGATAAAAGTGGATTAAGTTATTTAGTTTATTTTTTTACTTTATTAGCTTTATCTTATTTATCTTTTAAATTTATAGAACAGCCTTTCAGACAAAAAGAAAGAGTTAAAAATAAAACTTTTATGTTTATTATATTATCGTCTCTATTATCTATAATAATATTATCATATCTATCAACCAAAGTATCAAACTCTGATTTTAAAAGAGATTTAATAAAAATATTTTCTAGTGAAAAAAATTTAAATATTTATAATCAAATTTACAAAGTTAAACAGCAAAACTTAGAGGTGGATGACAGAATTTTTTTTGATGAATGTGTATTTTCAACTATAAAAATTAGTTTTAAAGATAAGAACAAATTTAAAAAATGTATTGAAGAAAAAAATGATAAATTTATAATTTTTTTAGGAGATAGTCATGCGAGAGATTTGTTCGTATCGTTTGCAAAAGTTACAAATTATAAAATGGTTATGGGCTTGTTACCTCAAGGGTGTCGCCCAGCAAGTTTGATCAAAACATGTATAGATAAATATAATGAATTTAAAGATTTTATTTTAAATAATCGACAAAAAATTAGATTAGTTATTTATTCACAACAAGGTTCTAAACTTTTAAAATTTAAGTCACCGTCAGAATTAGATCAAAATAAAACAATAAAAACTCTAGATTACTTATCAGATTTAAACTTAAAAACTAATCTATTATGGATTGGGCCCAATATTGAGCCAAATATTAAAATGAACTATTCGTTAATAAAAATTATTATCAATGAAAAGTATAATTTGTACGAAAATAAATATATTTATAAAGTGAATAATGAAATTAAAAAAATAACATTAAAAAATAAAATTAAATACCTAGATAGAATAAAAATTATTGACTACTCACCCTTAAATGATTTTTATCATAATGGGAATTTAACTTATAGAGATAGAAATCATTGGAGTGAGTATGGGCACATGTATTTTGGAAAGAAATTATATTTAAATAAAAAATTTAATTACTATATTAAAGAATGATCTTAAAAAAAAAAAATAAAAAAAAATATGTTTTTTGTTTCGATTTAGATAATACAATATGCAAAACTGTTGGAAATAAATATAAATTATCAAAACCAGACCATGCTGCTATTAATGCCATAAATTTACTTTATGATAAGGGGCATATTATAAAAATCTTTACAGCTAGATATATGGGTAGAAGTAATGACAATATTAAAAAGGCTAATAAAAAAATATATAAATTTACTTACAATCAGCTTAAAAAGTGGAATTTAAAATTTCATAAACTTTTTGTTACTAAGCCAAGTTCTGATATATATATTGATGATAAAGCATATGGTTATAAACCAAATTGGAAAAGAAATTTGATAAAATTTTAAAAAATGGATCAAAATAATTTTATTTTAAGATATTTAAATAAATATCAAGAAATCATTACTGATAGCGTTGATCAAAAAAAAAAATTTATTGAAATTTACAAACTTTTAAAAAAATATAAAAATAATAAAAAGGTCCATGTGTTTGGAAATGGTGGAAGCGCAGCAATCGCATCACACTTTAGTATGGACCTTACAAATAACTCAAAAATAAGATGTTATAATTATAATGAATCATCATTGATAACTTGTTATTCCAATGATTTTAAATATGAAAATTGGATTAGTAAAGTAATTGAGAAATATGGTGATAAAAATGATTTACTTATATTGATTTCATCAAGCGGCATGTCAAAAAATATGTTAAACGCAGCCAAAACTGCAAAAAAGTTGAAATTTAATAAAATTGTAACACTTACTGGTTTTAATAAAAAAAATAATTTAAAAAAATTAGGAGATTGCAATTTGTGGGTAAATTCAAAAGATTATAATGTTGTGGAAAACATTCATCAAGTTTGGCTTTTAATGCTTGTTGATATGATTAAAGCTAAAAATCCCAAATTAAATTTTTAGTGATATTATTTTACAAATTTTTAGAGATATTAATTTTATTTTTTTTTATTCCGACAATTGTTATTATAAGTTTATTTAAACCAATTAAAATAGGATATATAAAATCTCGACATCTTGGAACTTATGCAACCCCCTTGGAAATTTTAAAATGTGAAAAAAAAATTATCTATGGAGATGGGAATGCTCTTTATATATGGTTTAAAGATAAAAGAACAGATAACGTAGTTTTATTTAATAAACTAATTAATAAAGATCTTATTTTACCATCATTTATCTTAAAACCTCTTTTCCAATTTTTTTTTAATAAATTATCTTTAAAAGAAAAATATATTATTCCCTTTAGATATCTAAAAAAAAATAATTTCGAAAAATTAGAATTATGGCAGACAAGAGACATTCATAGTGTATTAAATAAACTGCCTTCTACGGTAAAATTAAATCAAAATGAAGAGGAATTTGGGAAAAAATACTTATTATTAAAAAAAATAGACGAGAAAAAAAATTTTGTTTGTTTTTCAAATAGAGGCTCGGCCTATAAAGATGAAAAAGTACAATCTATAAGAAATGCATCAATTTTAACCCAAATAAAATCAATTAATTATTTATTAAAAAATAATTATGTTGCGTTTAGAATGGGAAGAAACGAAAACACAAAGCTTCAAGAAAATTTAGATAAAAACATTATTGATTATGCTTTTGATGACAGCAATAAATCAGATATTTTAGATTTATTTCTGCACAGTAAGTCAAATTTTATTATTTCTAACAGTGGTGGAATTAATAATTTTGCCACTATATTTAGAAAACCAAAATTTGTAGTAGATTTTACACAATTTAATGACTTGAATACTGAAAATTCATATTTTTTTCCCCTGTTAATTCCAAAAATTTTTAGAAAAATTATAAATAAGAAAAAAATAAAGTTTTCTGAAGTTTTTAATCTTGGCTTAGATAAATTAAATACATTAGAAAATTTAAATAAATTAGGTTATGAGATTTTAGACAATAACGAAGACGAAATATTTGAAGGAACAAAGGAAATGCTTGATATAGTAAATAATAATAATATTTATTCCAACAATAATCAAAAAAAGTTTTGGGATATGGTAAATGAATACTCTCCAAATATGGGTAAATTTAAAGTGAGTGAATATTTTTTTAATAAAAATAAAGATCTATTCGATTAGTTTTTATTTTCTAAATTTTCTTTATGAAAAAACTGAAATGTAATTACTTTTCTATAACCTTCTTTTTTTAAGCTTTTAAATCCATGAAAGAAATTATCTGAAGAATCATATACTAAACATGAATTAGTCATGTTATGAGGTATAAAAATAGGTGATTGGAATTCATTATCTTTAAAAATTCCTGTTGCACCAGAAAATTCGGGAATTTCGTTGTTACCTTCTGCAAAATAAATAAAATTAAAATTTTTAAATCTCTTTTCACTTGCAGATATTCCATCTTTGTGAGGTATCAAATAGTTTTTAAACCCTGACACACTAGATAAAACTGTATAACATAAATAATCTGAAGAAATATTACTGTCAATTAATTTTGAAACATTTAATTTAAACTCTTCACTAAATATATAATTATAAATTTTTTTAGAATAAGGAAAGTTACGTAATTTTTTTTCATCGGTTTTCAATTTTGAAAAAAAACCTGTAGAAAAATACTTAGTTGGTTTTTCATTAAGATTAAAAAAACATTTTGATGGCCATGTTGTTAACAAATTGCTGTGAGTTTCTTCATCAAAAAAATTTTCTATAAAGCACCATCCTTTTTCTGATAAATGATTATGATAACTTGAGAGATCTTTGGTTGAAATATTATTATTAAAATTTTGACTCAAATTTGATCTGGTGAATAAAGATATAATATAATTTTTTAAATTAAAAAATTTTCTTAGCAGTGGGTAAATATTCCTTAAAATTACAATTATAATTTTATTAACTATTGTTTGATTATTATTTGGATAAAAAATACCATAAAAATTTTTGTAAGCGAAAAATACTTCTTTTTTTGAAAAATTTACTGCCATAAAACTAGAAATATCAATGAAATGAGGATTTGTAAATTTTAAATTATAATAAAGTTTTGCATTTTATAATAATTTAAATATAAAAATCTAAACTTATGAATTTTAATTATAATAAAGTATTTAATTTTAAAGAAACTTTGAAAAATGATGATTTAAAGTTTTTTGTTAAAAATGGATACGTCGTTTATAGAGATTTATATAATAAGTCAGAATTTGGTAAAGCTAAACAGTTTTTATTAAATAAATATTCTATTTTAAAAAAAAAATTTAATTCCAAAAAAAATAAAATAGACTCTTGGAAGCTCGCCGCTGAAATTTCAGAAAATTTTGAAAACAGTAATATTTCAATTAATATGTACAAGTCAGGAAAACTTTTGGAAATCTTAAAAAAATATTTAGGACCAGATATCTGTGTTTTTAATAAAAAATGCAGTTATATAGTTGATCCAGCTTTCAAAAATTATTCAACAAAATTAAGTCCTCATGTAGATGGATGGGTAGGTAATAGTGTTGAAATGTTGCAAGTTAATACCTTTGTTACAAAGGCTGACAAATTTAACTCAATGATATTTTATCCAGGTTCTCACTTGTTTGGTCTTCTGCCTGTTAAGAATAGAGAATTAGACAAAAAAATTAAGTTAAATATTAAGCCCATTGCTTTGGATAAAATTCAAGAAGGAGATGTCTTAATTTTTCATCCTTTAATATTACATGGCACAAAGATCTCGAATAAAAATAAAAAATTTAGATTTTCAATAGGTGACCGTTTTAAATCTTTTGAAAAAAGTTTGTCTTCCCAAGAGTCTTCATTGGGTTATAAAGTTTTATGTGCGGGACCAATAAATCATATCAAAAGAATTATAGGAAATGATTATTTGCTACCATTTAGAGTGCTCGGAGGAAAAGCTGGCATTTCAGCCATTAACAAAGATATTTACGAATATCTTGATTAAAATTATTAATTATCTTTTATAGAGTTTAAATAAAATTTAAAACTTTTTAAAACATTGTTTATTTTCGGATAATCTGAATTTCCAATTATAGAAACTGCATGAGCTCCTGTTATTTGTGAAAAAAACAAGTTTAAAAAATTGTTTTTACTTGTACAACTTAGTAGGCTTGCTGTAGCATGGAATATATCTCCAGCACCCATGGTGTCTACTGCCTTATTATTTAACTTGGGAACTTTAATTGATTTACCTTTTTTATCCACAAACATAGAAAATTTATTTCCTAAAGTAAGATAACCAAATTTTGCATTCAACGCTTTAATCAATTTTTTTAACTCTTGGCCATAGTTTAATTCCTTAGTTCCTGAATATAGCTGTAGTTCTCTCTCATCTAGAGAAAACATTTTTGTTTTTTTGAATTTTTTTCCAATTATGTTAAATCCATAGTTCAAACTATTAGCCTGTATATTTATAGATAATTTATTTTTGTATTTGTGAAGCAAGTTGGTTACTTTTTCAGTAAAAAGTCCATGCCCAAAATCTTGTACAATTATCAAGTCACATTTTTTTGCATAAAAATTAATTTTTTTTATTAATTTTGCCTCATCTTTATTACCTAAAATTTTATCTTTATAATCATTTATAGTAAAAATTTTTTTAACAACATTGTTCCCCACATCCTCAGTAAGCCTTGTCTTTACTATTTTAGGAAAATCAATTGATGAAATAATATTGTTATCAAATTTAAATTTTTTTTTAAATTTATTATGTAAATCTTTATTAATTACAGAAACAAGTTTAGAATTTTTTGTAATTGATGAAACATACTTATATGTTGCTAAAGCTCCACCGGGCATTATTTTATTATTCAATTTGATACATGATATGGTGCTAGATTTGGGAGATATGCCCTGAGTTCTGACTTGAGTATATTCATCGAAGATTACCTCTCCAATAATTAAAACTTTTATTTTTTTTAGCTTTTCTATTTCTTTATCTATGTTTATTTTTTTTAATAATTTAATTGAATTTTTCAGTCCTTGGTCTTCGATTTTGAAAAAGTTTTTAGATAATATATCTGATGAACTTTTAACATTATTCCCTAAATATTTAATCTTACCACCATTTTTTTGAACAGTCGAAATTTCCTTATTTAAATTTTTATCTCTTACTTTGTTTTGATATTCAATACCCTTGCAATAATAATTTGGTTTTATAACTTCTATTGCAGAAACTGCTGATGGTTCATTAACTATAAATGCAGCATCAACTATTTTAAGTTGTTTTATATAATTTAATCTCGTGTTCTGATCATAGAATGGATTTTGCAAACCTTTTTCAATATATTTGTCTGAAGTGATTGTAACTACTAATATGTCGCCGAATTTTTTACTTTCCTCAAAATGTTTTAGGTGCCCAGGATGGATTAAATCAAAAGCTCCATGACATAAAACTATTTTTTTTTTTAATCTTAATTTATTGAATTTATCAATTTCTTTTTTTGTAATATCAACTGCTTTATCCATAAAATTTCTTTAAATTTTTACTTAAAAATACTGAT
>CACLIZ010000013.1 GCA_902607115.1 uncultured Pelagibacteraceae bacterium
CTTCAACAGGTCCAAGTACTTTACAACTCAAATTTTGATTTAATTTTTCTTGTAAAATAATCGACTCTTTTTTTAGTTTGTCTTGATCTTGTGAGGTAATTATTAAACCTATAAATACGATCCAAGTTTAATTGGTGGTTTAATTATTAAGGTAGAAAGTACTATGATTGATACATCTATAAAAAGTAAATTAAAACAATTAGAAACAAAAATGATAGAGGCGTAAATGGAAATAAATCCTTCAGAAGTAACTAAGATATTAAAAGAACAAATTAAAAATTTTGGAGATAAGGCAGAAGTATCTGAAGTAGGACAGGTACTGTCAGTAGGTGATGGTATAGCAAGAATATATGGCCTTAATAATGTTCAAGCTGGAGAGATGGTTGAGTTTTCAGATGGTTCCAAAGGAATGGCATTAAACTTGGAAAGTGACAATGTCGGTGTTGTAATTTTTGGAGATGATAAAGCAATTAAAGAAGGAGATACTGTCAAAAGAACTGGAGCTATTGTTGATGCTCCTGTAGGAAAAGAATTATTAGGAAGAGTTGTTGATGGTTTAGGTAATCCTATTGATGGTAAAGGATCTCTAGATAAAGGAATTAAAAGAAGTAGAGTAGAAATTAAAGCTCCGGGCATTATCCCACGTAAATCAGTTAGTGAGCCTATGCAAACAGGATTAAAATCAATTGATAGTTTGGTTCCAATTGGAAGAGGTCAAAGAGAATTAATTATTGGAGACAGACAAACGGGTAAAACTGCAGTTGCAATAGATGCAATAATCAATCAAAAGAAAATAAATGAGTCTAGTGATGAAAAAAAGAAGTTATATTGTGTTTATGTTGCTATAGGACAGAAAAGATCAACAGTAAGACAAATTCAAAAAACTCTAGAAGAAGCTGGAGCAATGGAATATACAACAATTGTTGCCGCAACAGCATCAGATGCTGCCCCACTTCAATTCTTAGCACCATATACTGGTTGCGCTATGGGAGAATATTTTAGAGATAACGGTATGCATGCTTTAATTATTTATGATGACCTTTCAAAACAAGCGGTTGCATATAGACAAATGTCGTTATTACTTAGAAGACCGCCAGGACGTGAGGCTTATCCTGGAGATGTATTCTATCTTCACAGTAGATTACTTGAAAGAGCAGCTAAGCTAAGTGACGAACATGGAGGAGGATCACTGACAGCACTTCCTATAATAGAAACTCAGGGAGGAGATGTTTCCGCCTTTATCCCAACAAACGTAATCTCAATTACTGATGGTCAGATATTCCTAGAAACTGAACTTTTTAATCAAGGAATTAGACCTGCAATTAACGTAGGTTTGTCAGTATCAAGAGTTGGATCTTCAGCACAAACTAAAGCAATGAAAAAAGTTTCTGGATCAATGAAACTTGAGCTAGCTCAATATAGAGAAATGGCTGCATTTGCACAGTTTGGATCAGATTTAGATGCATCTACTCAAAAACTATTAAACAGAGGTTCTAAATTAACTGAACTATTAAAACAAAAACAATACTCTCCCATGACAGTAGCTGAACAAGTAATTTCAATATTTTGTGGTGTTAAAGGTCATTTGGATGACATTGAACAAAAAAATATTGCTGATTTTGAAAATAAAATTATAGAAAAATGCAAATCTGAAAAACCAGAAATTTTAGATTCAATTTCAAACTCAGGTAAACTTGAGGAAGATGCAGAAAAATCTTTAACAGAGGTTATTATTGAGCTTAAAAAAAAATTTAATTCTTAAAAAATGGCAAGTTTAGACGATTTAAAAAAAAGAATATCGAGTGTTAAATCTACTCAAAAGATTACAAAGGCAATGAAAATGGTTGCGGCATCTAAATTAAGAAGAGCTCAAGAAAGTGCAGAAAAAGGAAGACCATACTCAGATAAGATGAATAATATTATTCTTAATCTTTCAAATAGTATTGCTGATAAAGAAAACTCTCCTAAACTACTTACAGGCTCAGGTGAAGATAAAGTTCATTTATGTATTGTTATGACTTCTGATAGAGGATTATGTGGAGGATTTAATACAAACATAATTAAAAAAGCTAAATTGTATTTTCAAAAAATCATAGAAGCAGGTAAAATCTTAAAAATTATTACTGTTGGATCAAAAGGATATGATCAGTTAAAAAGAACATACAAAGAGAATATAATTGAAAAAATTTCTTTCAAAGAAACTAAAAACACAAATTATTTTGATGCTGATAAAGTAGGAAAAATAATTATTTCAAAGTTTGAAAAAAAAGAATTTGATATATGTACAATTTTTTATAACCAATTTAAAAATGTAATAACTCAAATACCACAAGAACAACAAATTATTCCTTTAATAGCCACTGAGTCAGAAGGTAATTCATCTGAAGACAACTATGAATTTGAACCTGAGGAAGATGAAATATTAAGTAACTTACTACCAAAAAATATTTCTACTCAGATTTTTAAAGCAATGTTAGAAAATTCAGCTAGCGAACAAGGTTCAAGAATGAGCGCAATGGATAATGCCACCAGAAACGCAGGTGAAATGGTTGACAAGCTTACTATTCAGTATAATAGAAGTCGTCAAGCAGCAATTACTAAAGAACTAATTGAAATTATATCGGGAGCAGAAAGTTTATAATTATGAGAAAAGGAAAAATTACACAGATTATTGGAGCAGTCGTAGACGTTAAATTTGATGGAGAACTACCAGAAATATTAACTGCATTAGAGTGCGATAATAGCGGTAACAGACTAGTTTTAGAAGTTGCACAGCATTTAGGAGAATCAAGCGTAAGAACAATTGCTATGGATGCAACAGAAGGTTTGAAAAGAGGTGACGAAGTAACAGACACTGGAGCTCCAATCAAAGTTCCTGTTGGCCCAGAAACTTTAGGAAGAATTATAAATGTAATTGGTGAACCTATCGATGAAAAAGGTGAAGTTAAAACTAAAGAAAATTGGCCCATTCATAGATCAGCTCCAGAATTTAGCGACCAATCTACAGAAACAGAAATTTTAGTAACAGGAATTAAGGTAGTAGACTTATTAGCACCATATGCAAAGGGTGGAAAAATCGGTTTATTTGGCGGTGCAGGAGTAGGAAAAACAGTTCTTATTATGGAATTAATTAACAATGTTGCAAAAGCGCATGGAGGCTTTTCGGTTTTTGCAGGCGTTGGCGAAAGAACTAGAGAAGGAAACGATCTTTATCACGAAATGATAGAGTCTGGAGTAATTAAAACAGAAGGCCCAGGATCAAAAGCTGCGTTAGTATATGGTCAAATGAATGAACCACCTGGAGCAAGAGCTAGAGTAGCATTATCAGGATTAACAGTTGCTGAATATTTTAGAGATCAAGAGGGTCAAGATGTTCTTTTTTTCGTAGATAATATTTTTAGATTTACTCAAGCTGGCTCTGAAGTTTCAGCATTATTAGGAAGAATTCCATCTGCCGTAGGATACCAACCGACATTAGCTACCGACATGGGTAATCTGCAAGAAAGAATTACAACAACAAACAAAGGCTCTATTACATCTGTTCAAGCTATATATGTGCCTGCAGATGATTTAACAGATCCAGCGCCCGCTACATCTTTTTCACACTTAGATGCAACTACAGTGTTATCTAGACAAATAGCGGAAATTGGAATTTATCCAGCAGTAGATCCATTGGATTCAACTTCTAGAATTTTAGACCCAAGAATAGTTGGAGACGAACATTATAGAGTTGCTAGAGAAGTTCAAAAAATATTGCAAACTTATAAGTCCTTACAAGATATTATTGCTATATTAGGTATGGATGAATTGTCAGAAGAAGATAAACTAACTGTAGCTAGAGCTAGAAAAATTCAAAGATTTTTATCCCAACCTTTTTTTGTTGCAGAAGTTTTTACAGGTTCTCCCGGAAAATTAGTTGATTTAGAGTCAACAATCAAAGGATTTGATGCTATCTGCAAAGGCGAATATGATCATTTACCGGAAGCTGCTTTTTATATGGTGGGAACAATAGAAGAAGCAGTTGAAAAAGCTGAAAAAATGGCAAAAGATGCTGCAGCATAATGAGTGAACAATTTAATTTAGAAATAGTAAGTCCTGAAAAATCTTTTTTAAAAAAAGATAATGTTACCGAAGTAGTTGTTCCTGCATTTGAAGGTGAAATGGGAATATTAAAGGATCATATTTCAATAATTTCTTTTTTAAAACCGGGCATTGTTAAGATTATTTCAGGCAGTGAAGAGGAAAGCTTTTATGTTGATGATGGTATAGTAGAGTTTAAAGATAACTCACTTTCTATCCTTACTAGTAACATTTTTAATATTAAAAATTCAGATAAAGCAAAACTTCAAGAAATGGTCAAACAAGCTGAAGCTGATTTAGCAGATGAAAATCTTAATGATCAAAAAAGATTTATAATTTCACAAAAAGTAGAGGTTTTAAAATCTTTAAGCTTAAACTAAATTTTTTAGCTCTTCTTTAATTTTTTCATAAACGTGTAATTTAAAATCAACAACTTTATCTGTAATATTTTTAATATCTATCCATTTCCATTCCAAGAATTCTGGATGATTGGTTCTCAGGTTAATTTCTTTATCAGTTCCTAAAAATCTCATAACATACCACTTTTGAGTTTGTCCTTTAAATTTACCTTTCCAAATGATGCCCAAAAGATTGTTTGGCAAGTTATAAGTAATTTCATTTTGGATTTCTTGCACTAACTCTACATTTTTTATACTTGTTTCTTCTTTTAATTCTCTGAACGCAGCATCTAAAGGGTTTTCATCTTTATCTATTCCACCTTGTGGCATTTGCCAAAAATCATTTGGATTATCAATTCTTTTTGCAACAAATACTTTATTATTGTTATTTAGCAATACTACTCCAACACCCTTTCTAAGAGGTAAATTGCTATATTTATTATCCATTAAGTAATTTTATTGCAAATTGTAATTGATTATCCGTGTCTGTATCAATTCTGAATTCATCTGAACTTTCTGCAACTTCAATATCTGGATTAACGCCAACTTCAGAAATAGAGTCTCCTGATGGTAAATAATATTTTGATACAGTCAATCTAATAGCTCCGTCATTTTTAAGACGTATAATTGATTGAACTGACCCTTTTCCGTATGAACTTTCACCAATTATAATTGCTCTTTTATGATCCTTTAAAGCACCGGCAACAATTTCAGATGCCGAAGCAGAGCCATAGTTAATTAATACTATTAATGTATTGCCATCAATTATGTCACCTTTTTTTGCAAACCATTTTCGATTATCCGATTTTTTTTTGCTTTTTGTAGAAACTATTTCTCCATTATCTAAAAAAAAATCTGTAATTCTGATAGCTTGATTTAATAATCCACCAGGATTATTTCTCAAATCTAGAATATATTTTTTTATTTTTCTATTTTTTTTAAAATCTTTAATTATATCTTTAAACTGATCAGAACTATTATCATTAAATGAAGTTAATCTGACATACCCTATATTATCTTGAAGTATTTTTGATTTAACAGACTTTATTTCAATAATATCTCTAACTATTGTAAATGTAAGAGCTTTTCTAACTCCTATTCTTCTTACTGTAATTTCTATTTCACTACCAACTGGTCCTCTCATCAAATCAACAGCTTCAGTCAGAGTTTTACCTTGTACCTGTGTTCCATTAATTTTGACAATATAATCTCCAGCTTTTACTCCAACCTCTTCAGCGGGAGATCCATCTATTGGAGATATTACTTTTACAACACCTGCCTCCATACCTACTTCAATTCCCAAACCTCCAAACTCGCCTTTTGTTTCAGTTTGCATTTCTTTTAGCATTTCTGGTGACATATAACCGGAATATGGGTCAAGTGATTGCAGAACGCCATTGATCGCAGCGTCCATAGCGTCGCTTTGATTTACGTCTTCTACATATTCTTTATTTATTTTTTCTAAAACTTCACTAAATAAATCAATTTTTTTATAAATATCCACTTCATTTGAAGAAGATAAATTAGACGTAGATAGAAACAGAATTAAATAAAAAATTAAATTCGAAATTTTTTTCATATTATAACTTTTTCTTTAGGTATAAGCTCTGACCACATTTTTTCCAATTCATAAAATTTTCTTTTTTCAGGATTAAAAATATGAACCACTAAATCTATACCATCAACTAACTTCCAGTCTTTAGAATCTTTACCTTCTATTTTACAATTTACAATCCCACTATTTTTTATTTCCTCATGAACTTGCTCTGATAGTGCCTGTATATGTCTGGAAGATGTGCCACTTGCAATTATCATATAGTCAGCTATTGAGGATTTGCCTTCTAAGTCAATAGTCACTATGTCGAGAGCTTTGTTGAAGTCTAATTTTTTTATGATTTTATTTTTTAAATCTAAAGATTTATCCATTAATTATAATTACAGTATCAAATTTTTCTTAATTGAGAAGATGAAATATTTACTTTTTTAAAATTTACAAATTTTAGCTTTTCTTTATTAATATGTTTAAAAGCTAATGATTTCAAAGCTTTAGATTTATATGGATATCTATCGAATACAAGTATCTTACATTTCTGTGGAATATTTCTCCATTTATTCCATTTGTGAAAAGTAACTAAATTATCTGCGCCTATAATTAAATATAATTCTGAATTATCCAATTTTTCTTTTAAGTATTTTATAAGATCAAATGTTTTATTTGATTTAATTAATTTTTCAAAATATTTGATTTGAATAAATTTATGTTTTTTTGTAAATTTTTTTGAATTTTTTATTCTGTTTTCCAAGTTTATATTACTTCTTTTTTTAAAAGGGTTTTTTTTTGTTATTGCCCAAATTACTTTTGTTAATTTAAATTTTATTTTTGCCTCTTTTGATATTTTTAGGTGTCCTAAGTGACAAGGATCAAAAGTTCCACCTAAAATTCCAATTTTTTTAATTTTTTTACTCAATTTATTTTCTTATTTGACCATTGCCATAGACTTCATATTTATAACTAACAAGCTGACCTAAGCCCACAGGACCTCTCGGAGGTAAATTATTAGTAGATATACCTACTTCAGCGCCAAATCCAAATTCACCACCATCTGCAAATTGAGTTGAAGAGTTATGAATACCAATTGAACTTTTTATGTTTTTTAAAAAAAAATTCGCTGTTTTTTTATCAGCCGTGATTATTGCGTCAGTATGCATAGTTCCAAACTGATTAATATGTTTAATAGCTTCATTAACATCTCTAACTATCTTTGCAGAAATATTTGAAGACAAATACTCTGTAGACCAATTTTTATTACTAGCTAAAATCGCTTTACCTTTAAATATTTTTTTTACAGATTTGTCTCCATAAATATTACAACCTTTTTTTTGCAAATTTTTTAAAACAGGATTAATAAATTTTTTTGCAATATTTTTATGGAATAACACTGTTTCAGTTGCTCCACAAATACTTGTGTTTCTCAGTTTTGCATTTTCCAAAACATTAATTGCCATTTTAAGTTTTGCTTTCTTATCAATAAAAGTATGACAAATTCCTTCTAAATGGCCAATGTATGGTACTGTAGATAATTCATCCACTTTCTTAACTAATGATTTCCCTCCTCTAGGAATCACTAAATCAATATAACCTTTCATTTTAGAAAGAAGATTATCTACAATTTTTCGATTTTTAGTGTCAATAAATTGAACATAATTTTGATCAACTCCACAAACCATTAAAGACTTTCTAAATAAATTAGAAATAATTTTATTGGTATTAAATGCTTCAGATCCTCCTCGTAAAATAACAGCATTTCCCGATTTAAAACATAGGCTCGCAACATCCGAGGTTACATTTGGTCTACTTTCATAAATTACTGCTATTACTCCGATTGGTACAGTAACTTTTTTAATTACTAACTTGTTTGGCCTTTTCCATTTTTCCAAAATTTTATTTGTAGGATCTTTAATTTTAATTATTTGATTTATGGAATTTATAATACCATTTATTTTTCTATCATCTAACTCTAGTCTTTTAATTAAGTTTTCGTTTAATTTTTTTTTGTTGGCAAATTTTATATCCTTATGATTTTCTTTTAAAATTTTTTTTTTATTACTTAATAATAAGTTGGCAAATTTTTTTAAAACTCTGTCTTTTTTGATTGAGTCAATCTTACTTTCAAAAGCTATTCTTGAATTCTTTACAATTTTTTCTAAGTTTAATGACATATTATATCTCTACCATATCATCTTTATGAACAACTTCAGATTTAGAAACATATCCCAAAATTTCACTTATTTTACTTGAATGCTGACCTTTAATTCTTAGTATTTCATCTGAGTTAAAAGAACTAAGTCCTCTTGCGTGTTCTTTCATATTTTTATTTAAAATTTTAACATGATCTCCTTTATTAAATTTTCCATTAATATTTATAATTCCTGCTGCAAGAAGACTTTTGCCTTTTTTTAATGCTTGAATGGCACCATCATCAATTATTAATTCTCCTTTTGGTGAAATTGAACTTATTATCCACTTTTTTCTAGCATCTAATTTTGAAATTTTGGGCAAAAACCAAGTACAATAATTTTTAGCAATAATATTTTTTAAAGGTCTGTTAATTAAACCATTTGCAATAGCCATATAACAACCAGATATCTGACAGATTTTTGCAGCCTCGATTTTTGTCTTCATGCCACCAGTTCCATGTTCACTAATATTTTTAGAAATATAGTTTTCTATATTATTATTTATTTCTTTTACGCTACTAATTAATTTTGCATTTTTGTTTAGTTTTGGATTCTTATCAAACAACCCATCTACATCAGACAATAATATCAAACAATCAGAACCGGATATCTGAGCAACACGTGATGCTAATCTATCGTTATCTCCATATTTTATTTCAGAAGTAGCAATACTATCGTTCTCATTCACAAGAGGAATAAATCCAAGGTCAAAAAGATTATCAAATGTTCGTTTCGCATTTATAGCCCTCCTTCTTATTTCAGTATCCTCTAATGTTAAAAGAATTTGAGAAAGATTTAATTTCTGCTTTTTAAATATTTCGTTAAAAAGATTCATCAGTTCGATTTGTCCAATTGATGCTACAGCTTGGCTTTTATCAAGTTTTAGATTTTTTTTATTTATATTAAGCTTTTTACAACCCAAAGCAATTGCACCAGAACTTACTATAATTATTTTTTTTTTACTTTTTATTAATTGTTCAATGTCTCTAGCAAAATCTAGCAACCATTTTTTTCTTATATTTTTATTCTCATCAATTAACAGTGATGAACCAATTTTTATTACTATTTGTTTAGAATTATTTAAATACATGTTCTAATAAACTTGATTTTAGTTTTGAAATTAATTTTTTATCTGTATTAGATAAAATATTTACTTTTTTCTTAATTTTCCCTTCAAAAGATTTAATTTTTTCTTTTAATTCTTTTTGTTTAATAAGATCTACTTTGTTAAATACTATTATTTCTTTCTTTTTTATTAAATCGTTACTATATTTTTTTAACTCATTTCTGATTTGTTTGTAAGATAATAGCAAATTTTTTTCAGTTACATCAATCATATGTAATAAAATTTTACATCTTTCGATATGTTTTAAAAATTTTATTCCTAAACCAATTCCTTCATGAGCACCTTCAATTAAACCTGGAATATCTGCCAATGTTATTTCTTTATCATCATAAATGGCAACACCCAAATTTGGGTTTAATGTAGTAAATTTATAATTTGCAATCTTTGGGTTTGCACTTGTTATAACAGATAAAAGAGTTGACTTCCCTGCATTTGGTAATCCAATTATACCTATGTCAGCAATTGTTTTTAATTGTAACCACATCCAAAATTCTTCACCTTTAGTACCTTTGGTAAACTTTCTTGGGGCTCTATTTGTTGAAGACTTAAATCTTGTATTTCCTAAACCACCTTTTCCACCAATTGCGGCAACGTATTCTTCATGTTCTTTTTTAAAATCGAATACAAGTGTTTTGTTATCTTCTTCAAAAACCTGAGTACCTATTGGAACTCTTAAAACAAGAGCTTCTCCTCCTCGACCAGTTTTGTTTTGACCTTTGCCATCTTCTCCTCTTTTTGCATTGAAATGTTGCTGGTATCTGTAATCTATAAGGGTATTTAAATTTCTTTCTGATTTAAAAATTATGGAACCTCCTTTTCCACCATCTCCTCCATCAGGACCTCCAAATTCAATAAATTTTTCTCTTCTAAAACTTGGGGAGCCAGCGCCACCGTCGCCTGCTTTAATAAATATCTTTACCTGATCTAGGAATTTCATAATACAACCTTTTATTTAAATTTAGTTGTAAGTAAATTAATTGGGTTTTACAGAAACGAAAGTTCTGTCTGATTTAGATTTTTTAAACTCGACTTTTCCTTTTATCAAAGAGAAAATTGAGTGATCTTTACCCATTCCAACGTGTTCACCTGGAAAAATCTTAGTTCCCCTTTGTCTTACAATAATGTTACCAGGATTTACAAATTGGCCTCCGTACTTTTTAACACCAAGCCTTCTGCCGGCACTATCTCTTCCATTACGTGACGATCCACCTGCTTTTTTTGTTGCCATAACTTATTTCTTTGTTGTTATCTCTTTAGATGCCTCGGCAAAAATGCCACCATCTTTATTAAAAATCTTATTTATTTTTATTAATGAATATTCTTGTCTATGACCATTTTTTCTTCTTGAATTTTGTCTTCTTCTCTTTTTAAAAACAAGTACAGTTCTATTTTTTCCATTCCTAACAAGTTGAGCTTCCACTTTAGCACCTTTTATAAAAGGTGCGCCAACTTCAAGGTTATTATCATCGCCATATGCTAAAACATCATTGAACTCTATTTTATCCTTTGTATCTTTTAATCTTTCGATTTTAAGGATTTCACTAGCTTTCACTTTATATTGTTTCCCACCCGTTTGTATTACTGCAAATGTCATAATTAAATTTTTTCAGCAATATAGATCGAGAAGTATTATAGTCAAGTTATATAAACTAAAAATTATCCTTTAAATCTCTTAATTTCGCAAAAGCCTCAATCGGATTATCTCTATTTACACTTAATTGTTTTTGAATCTCCATATTGTCTGATCTTAAAAAAATGTTGCACTCAAGTTCATCAGCTAAAATTGAAGGGATCGTTGGATTTCCATTTTGAATATTTTCATTAATTTCATTAATTTTATTAATTAGTTTAGAATTTTTTGAGTCAATGCTTAAACAAAAATCCGAATTTTTTTTTGTGTATTCATGTCCACAATAAATTCTAGTATCTGGTGGAAACTTTTTTAATTTATTTAAAGATTCATACATTTCTTTATATGTTCCTTCAAATATTCTTCCACAACCTAAAGAAAACAAAGTATCGCCTGTGAAAAGTGCATTAAGTTCATTAATGTAAATACATATATGGCCAGATGTATGACCAGGAATATGCAGAATTAAACATTCAAATAATTCATTTTTCCATTTTTGATTATCTTTTAAAGTTATATCAATTTCAGGAATCCTGTTTTTATCTTTTTCAAAACCTATTACTTTACAATTATATTTTTCTTTTAATTTTTTATTACCACCAACGTGATCATAATGATGATGAGTATTAAAAATATATTTTAAATTTAAATTATTTTTTTCAATTTTATTTATTATAGGTTCCGCTTCACTCGGATCAACTACTGCAGAAGCTAATGTTTTTTCATCAAAAATTAAGTATGAATAATTGTCTGTTAAACACTTGACTATTTCTATTTTCATTTACTTTTCAATTAAAAAAATTCCAATTTCAGAAAAAAGATTTCTTTTTCCTAGGTTAGATTTAGAAATACTCAAAAGCCTTTCTTCATTGAGAGCTAAAGATTTAATAAATTTTATATTTTTATTAGCACAAAAATCAAAAAAATCTTTTATTGTACACATATGTAAGTTAGGAGTGTTATGCCACTGATATGGCAAACCTTTTGTTACAGGCATTGTTCCTTTAAATAGTAAATTTAATCTAACTTTCCAATGTCCAAAATTAGGTATTGTTACTATTGCTTTTTTTCCAACTCTTAGCAATTCATTCAAAACTTTCTCAGGGTTCAAAAAAGCTTGCAATGTTTGACTTAAAATCACAATGTCAAAAGAAGAGTCTGGAAATTGAATCAAATCTTTTTCTGCATCTCCTTCAATTACTGTTAATCCTTTTGATATACAATTTTGAACATTTTGTTTTGAAATTTCAATACCTCTGACATCTTTAGTAATATTTTTATATAAGAAACTCATCAATTCTCCATCTCCACAACCAACATCAAGAACTCTAGAGTTTTTTAAAATTAAATCTGAAATTATTTTAAATTCCTTCTTCATTTAACCTTTCATATGAGGTATTTAGAAAACCTCTTAGTGTTTCAAGAAAATCTGGAACGTTTAATAAAAAAGAATCATGACCTTTATCAGACTCAATTTCTACATACCCAACATCTGCACCTATTGAATTTAACGCTATAACTATTTCTTTATTTTCAGATGATGGATAGAGCCAGTCTGAAGTAAAAGAAATTATGAAAAATTTTGTATTGCTATTTTTAAATGCTTTAGAGAGATTTCCTTCATATTTTTTGTTCAAATCAAAATAATCCATTGCCCTAGTTATATAGAGATAACTATTTGCATCAAATCTATCTACAAAAACTGATCCTTGGTGTCTTAAATAACTTTCAATTTGAAAATCTGCATCAAAACTAAATTTTAAATCATCTCTTTCTTGTAACTTTCTACCAAATTTTTCTTGAAGCGCGTCTTTGGATAAATATGAAATGTGAGCAGCCATTCTAGCAACAGATAGACCTTTGTTTGGTGATGAATCGCTATCTTCATATTTACCATTTTGCCATTTTGCATCTGCCATTATTGCTTGTCTACCAAGTTCATTTAAAGCTATATTTTGTGCTGAGTGATTTGATGTGCAAGCAATGGGCACAGCTGTCTGAGATAAATTTGGATAATTTGCAACAAATTGTAAAACTTGCATACCCCCCATTGATCCACCAGTTACACAAAATAATTTTTCTATCTCAAAATGTTTTATTAAAAAATATTGAGCATTGACCATGTCATTTATTGTAATGATAGGAAAATCAATTTCATAAGTTTTGCCAGTTGTTGGGTTAACATTACTAGGCCCAAATGATCCCATACATCCACCCAAAACATTTGCACAAATAACAAAATATTTATCAGTATCAATTGCTTTTCCAGGACCAAGAGCATATTTCCACCAGCCATCTTTTTTAGTTATTGGATTTATACCAGTGGCAAATTGATCTCCCGTTAAAGCGTGAAACACTAAAATTGCATTACTTTTTTTAGAATTTAATTTTCCATAAGTTTCATAAGCTATTGGAAAATTAGATATAGTCTGGCCACAATCAAGCTTAAGTTGATCCTTAACAATTAGTTTTTTTATGTTATCAAATTTGTTCATATTTATTTTGATTTATGAATTGTGAGAAAAAAAACTTTTTTAGCGGTTTTTTTATTGCGCTCGCAATTCAGATAAATCAGCGCCAAAAATTTGTACTAAATACAAATTTATATGTCAAACATTAAAAATATATACCTGTTAAATATTTATTTTTTTAATATAAGTTCTAAAAATGACTATTCCAAAATTTAAAAAAATAAACATAGAATCCTATAAACCTGGAAAATCAGGAATAAAAAATAATAAAAATTATATTAAATTATCAGCTAATGAGTCATCTCTAGGAGTTAGTCCTAATGTAAGAAGAATTTTCAATAATAAAAGTTTAATTACAAATAGATATCCAGATAGTAAATCAAAACTTTTGAGAAAAGCGATATCAAAAGAATTCAAGTGTGATTTTAACAAAATAATTTGTGGAGCAGGATCGGATGAAATTATTCAAATGGTTTGCCAGTTGTATTTAAATAAAAATGATGAGGTTATTTTGCCAGAGTTCAGTTTTTTAATGTATAGAATTTATTCAAAAATTGTAGGGGCTAAAGTTAAATTTTCACAAGAAAATAATTTTAAAATATCTATAGAAAATATTATTAAAAAAGTTACTAGAAAAACAAAAATAGTTTTTTTAGCTAATCCAAATAATCCAACAGGAACTTATTTAAATAAGTTTGAGTTAATTAAATTAAGAAAAAAATTAAACAAAAAAATTCTTTTAGTTGTAGATGATGCTTACCATGAATATAACTTAAATAAAGATTATGTTTCTGGATTAAACTTATTTAAGAGATCAAAAAATGTTTTTATTTTAAGAACATTTTCTAAGATATATGGACTTGCATCTTTGAGAATAGGTTGGGGATATGGAGATAAAAAAATTATAGATGCACTTTATAAAATTAAACCACCATTTAATGTAAATTTTATTGCTGAAAAATGTGCAACTATAGCTATCTCAGATAAAGTATTTGTAAGAAAATCCATAAGACACAATCTACTTTGGGGGAATAAAATTAAAAAACTTTTTGAAGATTACAAAGTATCTTCAAGTAAATTAGCATCTAATTTTTTATTATTAAATTTTAAAAATTGTGAAATTTCTGCAAAATTATTTATGAGCAAACTTTTAAATAATAGAATAATAGTTAGAGGCATGGAAGAGTACAAAATTAAAAATTCATTAAGATTAAGTATTGGAAATTCTTCAGAAAACAAGTATCTAGTAAAAGTTGTAAAAAAGATATTCAAAAATGTATAAAAAAATTCTTATCATTGGATGTGGATTAATTGGATCTTCAATCTTAAGAGTAGCAATCAAAAAAAAATTGTCTAAAAAAATTTTTGTTTTTGAAAAAAATAAAAAATACAGAAATCAAATTAAAAAAATTAATAAAAAAATAATTATAATCAAGAAGCTTGATAAAAATATTCAAGAAATCAATTTTGTAGTAATTGCTACACCTATGAGTGAATATAAAAAAATTATACCAAAACTAAATATCTTTTTGAACAATAATGCTTTAATTACAGATGTAGGATCAACTAGGAATAATGTTGGAAAATTAATTAAAGAAAAATTATCAAAAAAATTAAATTGGATAATGAGTCATCCTATTGCAGGTTCTGAGGTAAGTGGCCCACAATATGGCAATAAAAACTTGTTTGAAAATAAGTGGTGTATAATTATTAAAGATAAAAATAAAGATAAGTTAAAAAAAGTTATAAGTTTTTGGAAAAAAACTGGATCAAAAATCATTTTAATGAATTCAAAAGAACATGATAAAATATTCTCAATTACTAGTCATTTACCACACTTGATTGCTTACAATTTAATTAAAACCGCTCAAGATTTTCAAAAAAAAGATAAGAAAAATATAATAAAATTTAGCGCTGGAGGCTTGAGAGATTTTTCAAGGATTGCTGCATCCAATGAAATTATGTGGAGAGATATTTTCTTTAATAATAAGAAAAATATGATTTCAGCAATTAATAAATTTTCAAAAAATCTTAATTCATTCAAAAAAAATATCCAGAATTTAGAAGATAAAAATTTAAGAAAAAAATTAGTTAATTCAAAAAAAGTTAGAGAACAAATTGTTCAGTTAAAACAAGATATAGCCAAACCAGATTTTGGAAGAGAATAAATTATATTTTAAATATTTTTTTTACATTAAGTTTTGCTGTTTTTTCAATTATATTAATAGTTTTTATAATTGGCATAATTATGACTTTTTTTCTAGGCCCATAAGCATGTATTAGTTTTTTTGAATTTAAACAAACAGCAACATGACCTTTCCAAAAAATAATATCACCAAGTTTAAATTTTTTTTTTGTAATACTGCCTTTTTTATATTTTATTTGATCAATTGTATCTCTTGAAAAAAATTTATTGTTAAATTTATAAAAAATTTGAACTAAAGCTGAACAGTCGATACCTTGGTAGGTTTTGCCTCCCCATTTATATTTACAATTTAAAAATGATTTAAAAATTTTAACGAAATTTTTTTCTTTTTTATTTATAAGAGTAATATCTTTTTGTTTTATCCATTTATTTTTTTTAAACATAACATAATTATTTTTTCTCTTTAAAATTTCAATTTCACTTGAAAATGGTAAAAAATTATTTGATTTATAAATTTTAGCTTTTAAGACTTTTACCTTGTGTGTGGGTTTAATTTTATTAATAAATTTTTTGTTTTTTATATAACCGTGATATTTATCGTAAGATGTTCTTATTTTAAGAAAATTTTTTACTTTTCTTAAAACTTTAAATTTCTCGCCATAAATAATTTGAGAGCTAATTTTAGAATTAGTTGAAGGGCGTTCGTATATATTTATGCAGGGATATATAGAGTAATAATTATTTTGCACCAATTTTTATTTTATTTCTTATGAACCACAAACAAATCAAAGATGGAATGACCATTATCGTGGTTAAAACAAAAAAAGTTCCCCAGTCTCCATTTAGCCAATCAACAAGAGCTCCCGAAGATGAAGCAAGAGTTGTTCTGCCAGCAGTTCCTATAGACGCAAGTAAAGCATATTGAGTGGCAGTATAAGTTCTATCAACTAATAATGAAATAAACGCAACAAATGCTACTGTTGCAAATGCAGCAGTAATATCATCTGCTATTACGGCAATTGCGAACAATAATTCAGATTTGCCTGTCCAAGCTAAAAGTGCAAAAAGAAGATTTGTTAGAGCCATTAATCCTCCAGCAAAGAACATTGTTTTTATGGTTCCTGCTCTCATTGCCATTATGCCACCTAATAATGTAAAAACGACAGTTGTAATCCAACCAAGCCCTTTTGAGTAAATAGCAATCTGTCCTTTAGAAAATCCAATTTCTTTATAAAAAACAATAGACATACGACCAAGAAACGCTTCACCAATTTTAAATAAGAACACAAAACCTAAAATTCCTGCAGCAATAGCAAATCCATTTTTTTTAAAGAAACTAATTATAGGTCCACCAATTGTACCTGTAATGTAAGCAATAAAATTAGTTACAATGTTGCTAGATCCAAGTTTTCCTTCAATTATTTTATCAGTTTCTCTTTGTCTTGCTTGTCTGTCGGTTTCAATTGGTTCATGAACAAACATCAAACCAATATTCATTAAAATTATTACAACTCCTAAAACTAAAAAAGTAGCTTGCCAATAATCAGCAATACCCATATTTTCAAAATATTCTGCTGTAAATAAAGCTATAACCCCTCCTAATTTATAACCGGTCCACCAGCCAACAACTGCCATTGCAGCACCAGCCGCCATAGCCTTACCTTCATTTGCATTGATTTGCTCAATCCTTAAAGCATCAACAGTTATGTCTTGAGTTGCGGATGCTATCGCAATAATTAATCCAACAGTAATTAATAGAGCCAAGTTTTGTGTTGGGTTTATAAAACTCCAAACTAACAAACTTAGTAAAATTGCAATTTGCATTAAAACTATCCATCCTCTTCTGTGGCCTAGTTTTTTTGTTAATAGGGGAACTTGAATTCTATCTATTATTGGTGCCCATAAATAATTAAATGCGTATACTCCAAATATTAAACCTGCCCATCCAATGGTTGATCTACTTAAACCTTCTTCCTTTAACCAGAGGCTTAAACTACTTGCTATTAGCACCCAAGGAAATCCACTTATTGCTCCAAGAAGCAATATTCTTAGCATTCTAATATCTTTGTAAACTAATATTGATTCTGACCAACTTTGTTTTTTTTCTACCATTAATATCTTCTCCAAAAAGATGGAATAAATAATACTATTATAGCAAATAGTTCAAGTCTACCTAAAATCATTCCAAAAGTTAATATCCATTTAGAAAAATCCGGTAATAATGAAAAATTTCCGTTTGGACCAATCATTCCACCTAAACCAGGGCCAACATTTGATATAGATGTTGCTGCACCTGAAATTGAAGTAACAAAATCTAAGCCACTAATTGATAACAAGGTAGTTATGATAAAAAATATAATTATATAGAGAAAAACAAAAGATATAATTGAAGATACAAACTTTTCATTTAAAATATTTTCACCATATTTTAATACAAAAACACCTCTTGGAAAAATATATTTTTTTAATTGTATTACAAAAAACTTATAAAGAATGTGGATCCTGAATATTTTAAGTCCACAAGCTGTGGAGCCTGCACATCCACCAATAAACATTAATACTAAAAAAAATATTAAAGGGAAGCCACCCCAGTCACTATAATTTGCAGTCACATATCCAGTTCCAGTTAAAATTGAAACCACATTAAATATTACTTGGCGCAACAAAGAGATTTCAGAATTATAATTATTAAATAATAAAAAAATGAAAATAATGATTACAGAAATAATTATTGTTTTTATAAAAAAGTTTATTTGAGCATCTTTATAAAAAATTTTTTTTTCACCATTTAAATATTTTATGTAAGCTATAAATGGTATACTTCCTAAAATTATAAAAATAACAGCATTAATTTCAATTAAAGCACTATTAAAATGACCTATCGAGTTATTATAATTTGAAAATCCCCCAGTTGCTATTGTGGTCATAGAATGCGTTAAACTATCAAAATAATTCATTCCAAATAATTTATAAAATAGTGCACATGCAAAAGTTAATGTAGAGTAAATTGCTATCAATCTTATTGAAACTTCTTTAGATTTTGGCAAAATTTTTTCTGCATTATCATTTGATGAAATTTTAAATAGTTGCATTCCCCCAATATTCATAATTGGCATTAGGGTGATTGCCATAAGTATAATTCCTATACCACCTAACCACTGGAGTATAGCTCTCCATAAAAGTATTCCTTTAGGGGCGTTATCAAGATCTACTAATATTGTAGATCCTGTAGTAGTAATTCCTGACATGCTTTCAAAAAATGCATCAGTAAAACTTAAATTTAATTCAGAAAATACAAAAGGCAAAGATCCAAAAAGAGCAATAGATATCCACGAAAGTGCAGTCAAAATAAATGCTTGTGGTAAATCTATATTTTTATCATGATCTAAGTTGGATAAAAAAAATAGTATACCAAAAATAATAGTAATTATTGACGCTGAAACAAATCCAGAGTCCAATTCATTATAAATTAACTGAATTATTACAGGTATTAGCATAAATATACCCAAAATAATCTGAAGTGTGCCAAGTGTATAAAAAACAGTTTTATAATTGTACATTTTGCTTGGACATTATTTTATGGTAAATAAAATTCAACATTTTAACTATCAATAAAAGTGTTAAAATATCTACTAAAAACATGAAGTCATCTATTGATAAAACAATAATCGATCAAACTAATGCCTGGCCATTTGTTGAGGCAAAAAAAATTCTTAGAGAGAGGAAGCAATACATTGATAAAAAAAATAAAATAATTTTACAAACAGGCTATGGGCCGAGCGGTTTACCCCATATTGGCACTTTTGGAGAAGTTGCAAGAACATCAATGGTTGTTAATGCACTTAATCAATTAACAGATATCCCAAAAGAGATTATTACATTTTCTGATGATATGGATGGTTTAAGAAAAATACCAGATAACATTCCAAATAAAGAGATTTTAGAAAAAAATTTAAATAGGCCTCTTACAAAGGTGCCCGATCCATTTAACAAGTTTGATAGTTTTGGAGATCATAACAATGACATGTTAAAAAACTTTCTGAATCAATTTGGATTTAAATATACATTTAAAAGTTCAACAGATCTTTATACATCTGGATATTTTAATGATACTTTAAAACTAGTTTTAAAAAATTATCAGGGCATTATGGAAATAATAATCCCCACATTGGGCAAAGAAAGACAAAAAACATATTCACCATTTTTACCAATATGTCCAGAAACTGGAAAAGTTTTAGAAATACCAGTACTAGAAATTAATGAAGGTAATACAAAAATTATTTTTGACAACAATGGAAAAAAGTTAGAAAAAAGTATTTTAAATGGAGAGTGCAAACTACAATGGAAAGTAGACTGGGCAATGAGATGGTATGCATTAGACGTAGATTTCGAAATGTACGGAAAAGATTTAATTGAGAGTGCAATACTTTCCACTAAAATTATTAATTTATTGGAAAAAAAAAATCCCTCGGGATTTGCATACGAATTATTCTTAGATGAAAAAGGAGAAAAGATCTCAAAATCAAAAGGAAATGGAATAACAATAGACCAATGGTTAGAATTCGCCTCACCAGAAAGTTTATCATTATTTATGTATCAAAACCCTAAAAGAGCTAAAAAACTTTACAAAGAAATTGTACCTAAAGCAGTTGATGAATATTTAGATTTTATAGACAAATCAAAAAATCAAGATGATAAACAACTAATTTTAAATCCAGTATGGCATGTGCACAATGGAAATGTTCCCAAAGAAGATATGATAATGACTTTTTCAATGCTTTTAAATTTAGTTGAAACAAGTAATGCAAATACAAAAGATTTGCTGTGGAAATTTGTAAAAAAATATAAACCAAATATTAAAGAAGAAAACTTTCCTATTTTTGATAAATTGATTGAGTATTCGATTAAGTTTTTTAATGAAGTAATTAGAGAAAATAAAAAATATAAAAAACCGAATTTAGATGAAAAAAAAGCTCTTCAAGAATTAATAAAAGTACTAGAAGAATGCAATGATAAAATGTTACCCGAGGAAATACAGACCAAAATTTATTCTGTTGGAAAAGAGAATGGATATAAAGATAATTTGAGAGATTGGTTTAAACTAATTTATGAAGTTGTTTTTGGAGATGAAAATGGACCAAGGCTAGGTTTTTTTATAAGCTTTTTTGGGATTCAAGAAACAAAAGAACTAATCACTGAAAAAATTAAAAATGTTTGAAAAAATTAGATCTTTAATTTTTAAATTTGATCCAGAAAGAGCACATGATTTAGCAATTAAAGCACTTAAAACCAATGTAATTCCCGTAAAGATAAAAAGTTACGAATGTTTAAAAGTTAAGTTTTTAGACAAAGAAATTCCAAACCCTATTGGCATAGCAGCTGGATTTGACAAGAATGCCGAAGTATATAATTCTTTATTCCAATTAGGATTTGGATTTGTTGAAGTTGGAACAATTACCCCAGAACCTCAATTTGGCAATCCAAAGCCAAGAGTATTTAGACTTGAAGAAGATGAGGCTTTAATCAACAGGCTTGGATTTAATAATATAGGATCAGAAAAAGTTGCTTTAAATTTAAAAAATAATACACCGAAAGGTTTGTTAGGAGTTAATATTGGACCAAATAAGGATACTCAAAATAGAGTAGAAGACTACTTAAAATGCTTTAGAATTTTAAATAATGTAGGAGATTATATAACTATAAACATTTCATCTCCAAACACTGAAAATTTAAGAAGCTTTCATAATCCAAAAGAGTTAGGAGAATTATTAAAAGTATTAAATGATGAAAAAGCTAAACTTGGTTCCCCAATAAATATTGCAGTAAAGATTGCACCAGACATTCAAATAAAAGATTTAGATGTTATTGGAAATATTCTTTTAGAAAAAAATATAAAGTTTGTAATTATTTCAAATACTTCTGATGACACCAGAGAAAATTTAAAGAATATAAATAAATTTGAAAAAGGAGGTCTTTCAGGAAAACCAATAGAGGAAAAATCAAATTTATTAATAAATGAATTTTACAAAAAATTTGACAATAAAATTAAGATAATTGGAGTAGGCGGGATTGATTCAGGCAAAAGTGCCTATGAAAAATTTATTTCTGGAGCAAGTTATATTCAGTTATATACTGGCATGGTTTATCAAGGACCAAATATAGTAAATAAAATTTCTAAAGAATTGTATGAAATTTTGAGTTCTGACGGAGTTAAAAATATTGGAGAAATAATAGGATCTAAGTAATTATAAACTTGACTGAAAACTATAGCTGAAATATACATCACCAAAATTATTTATGTCTAAAAAATGCGAACTTACTGGTAAAATACCTCTCAAAGGCCACAATGTTAGCCATGCTAATAATAAGACAAAGAGAAGATTTTTGCCAAACTTAAAAAAAGTTAGATTTAAAAGTGAGTCATTAAATAAGTCATTGAAGCTAACCGTTTCTAATTCTGGCATTAGAACAGTGGATAAAAAAGGTAGCTTTGATGAATTTCTAATTAAAGCTAAACAAAAAAATTTATCTCCAAGATTAAAAAAAATTAAAAAAATTCTTTTAGCTAAAAGCGCTTAATTTCGGTATATTCAATCTCTATGAATAAAACAGTGCTGTTGTTATCTGTAATTATGGGAGCTGTAGTACTCTCTTCTAATTATCTAGTTCAATTTCCAATTCACTATTATGAATTATCCGAAATACTAACTTATGGTGCATTTACTTATCCAATTGCTTTTTTAATTACAGATCTAGCAAATAGATCTTACGGAAAAGATATTGCAAAAAAAATAGTATATTTTGGTTTTTTTATTGGAATTTCATTTACTCTTTTTTTTTCAACAAATTTTTCAGACTTAATTTCAATAAGGATTGCAATAGGATCAGGCACTGCTTTTATTGTATCACAAAGAATTGATGTTTATGTATTTGATAAGTTAAGAAATAAATACTGGTTTATACCGCCATTAGCATCCTCAATTAATGGTTCAGTAATAGATACTTTTTTATTCTTCTCAATTGCATTTTATGCAACAGATATACCTTGGTTTACACTAGCTATTGGAGATCTAGCAGTTAAATTATTTGTTGCTTTATTAATGTTAGCACCATTTAGAATGCTACTTAAAACTTTTAAACCGATTTAATTTATTTTAGTAAAAATTTGTAAGACAAGATTTTATAAACCAGTTTTGCGACTAAAAAATTATAGCTATTGAAACCCTTTATAGGCGCCAATTCGTTAACGTCCGCACCAACTACTCTTGAATTTTTACATGCAATTCTAATTATTTCTAGAGCTTCATCCCAAAATATTCCTCCCGGCTCTGGGGTTCCAGTTGCGGGCATTATGCTAGAATCAAAACCATCTACATCAAAAGTTATATAAACATCTTTATTTTTTATTATTTTTTTAAATTTTTTTAAATCCCATTTTTTTTTATCTTTTGCCCAATAGATATTTATTCTTTTTTTATTTTTGTTTAAAATTGTAATTTCCTCAGCAGATATATTTCTTATTCCAAAAGATATTACAGATATGTTATTATGATCAATGCATCTTTTAATTGCTGAGGCATGAGAAAATTTTTCACCAGCATAACTTTCTCTTAAATCTGCGTGAGCATCAAAATGTAAAAGAGTAAGATTTTTATATTTTTTTGCGAAAGGTTTAATACACCCTGGTGTTATTGAATGTTCACCACCAAGTGTGATTGGAAATATTTTACTATCTAATATTTTTTTATTTATTTCTGCAATTTGATTAATAGCTTTATTTATATTTTTATTAATTTTAAATGGTTTTAATGTTTTTATTCCAATCTTTTTAAATGGTTCACATTTCAACTCTTCATCATATAATTCAACTTGGTGCGAAGCTTTGATTATTTCTTTGGGACCATTTTTGGTGCCTCCTCCATAACTCACAGTTTTTTCCAATCCAAAAGGAACTACAATCGCCTTTTCTTTAAAATTGAATTTATTATCAATTCCTAAAAAACCCTGTTTGTTAGATAAATAATTCAATTTTTTACCCAAAAATTTTAGAAAAATTCTTTCTTTCTCTATTTTTCCATTTTGCATTATGATATGCGTCACTAGCAATTAAAGGAAGGACACTTGTTGCTTCAGCAAAAACCATTTGTTCTTTTGTAATATCTACTTTGCCCCAAGAACTTGCCTCTTTTAATGTTGAGCTACTACATGCACCATCTCTAGAGTCGGCCACAGTAATTTGTACAGCATATTTGTGCATATCAACATTTTTACCTAATAACTCAGCACATATGACAGTGTCTTGAATAAAGTTTTTTGGCACACCTCCACCAATCATAAATAAACCTGAACCTTTAGACCTAATTTTAATTTCAGTTAGTTCTCTAAATTCTCTTATTGAGTCTATCGTTATATGTTTTTTTGGATTTCTTTCTTGGTGCATTACTAATCCAAATCCAGCACTTGAGTCTGTGAATGCAGGGCAAAATATTGGTACATTATTATCGTACGCAACTTCTATTAATGAATTTTTTTTTTTTAGAATTTGATTTTAGATATTTTCCCATTTCATGAATAAATTCTCGCGATGTATAACTTCTAGGTTCAAGACCGTCGGCTATTTCACCTATTATTTTATCACACATCTGCAGCTCATCTTCATCTATATAAGTGTCATAAATTCTATCGATATAATTATTCCTAAGATCAGCATCATTTTGAAACTGCGATCCTTGATAATGTTTAAAGCCAAGAGCTTCAAAAAAATCCATGTCGATTATTGATGCGCCAGTGGCGACAATTGCATCAACCATATTATATTTAACCATATCTCTATAAACATGCATACACCCAGCAGCTGATGTTGATCCTGCCAGAGTAAGAAAAATAGTACAGTCTTTGTCTTTTAACATTTCATTATATATTTTTGCCGCATTAGCTGTTTCTCTTGAAACAAATGACATTTTCTCCATAGAAGAAATAATATTTCTAGAGTCAAAAGAAGTTATATCTATATGCTCGACAGGCTTACTTAAAAATTCTTTTTTGCTGTTATGACCTGGATTTTTTGTGTTAGACATTTATGCAACAAGAAACTGATTTTTTAGTTTCTTTATTATATAGTGACATTATTGGGCTGTCTTCAACTTCATAAATTTCATTGGAGAAAAAACCATTAAATTGAGTTCTAAAAGTTAATCCATAAGCTCCAAGTTGTCCTAATTCTATGTAGTCATTTTCTTTTACATTATTTGGTAGCAAGAATGGTCCCTTCATATAGTCCATGCTATCACATGTAGGTCCATAAAAATCGAATGAAGTTAATTTTTTTTTGAAATTATTCTTCCTTTAGTTATAAGCCTTGTTGGATAAACTATATTCGGTACACCACCATCAAATAAAGTTCCATATGTTCCATCATTTATATAAAGTTTTTGTTTTTTTCTTAAATTTACCTTTACAACTGTTGATCCACTTTCAGCAACAATAGCTCGCCCAGGTTCACATATAATTTCTGGCATTTTTTCTAAATTAAGTTTTGCCAAACTATTTTTTATTTCTTCAAAATAATTTTCCATAGATTGTGGAATTAAATCAGGATATATTGTTGGAAAACCTCCCCCAACATTAATGTAATTAGGAACAATTTTTGTTCTTTTAATTATATTTCCAATTTCAGATATTCCTTTTGCATATGATATAGGATGCATACATTGTGAACCAACATGAAAACTTAATCCAACTTTTTTTGAATTTGCTTTAGCCAGTCTTAATAGTCCCATTGCTTCAGATGTTAATGCTCCGAATTTTTTTGATAAATCTATTTCAGCATGTTCTTTTGATACGGAAACTCTTACAAAAAGATTTAGATCTTTTGCATGATTTGTGCTTTCTAATATTTTAATTAATTCTTCTTTTGTATCTAATGAGAAATCTTTAATTCCATAATTAAAATAAGCTTCTTTGATGTTCTCTCTGCTTTTTACAGTATGCATATAGC
>CACLIZ010000014.1 GCA_902607115.1 uncultured Pelagibacteraceae bacterium
TCCGGGTGGACCATTAGCAAAAAAACAATTAACTAAATTAAAAATTTACAAAGGTTCGGATCATCCACATTCTGTACAAAATCCAACTGTTATAGAATTATCTAAATTAAATAATAAAAATATAGTAAGAAATTAAAATGTCAGAAGTTCAAAAAATTGATTTCAAAGATAGCAAATATGCCACTGGAAGAAGAAAAACTTCCATAGCTAAAGTTTGGTTAAAAAAAGGATCAGGTCAAATCGTAATTAATGGAAAAAAATATGAAGATTATTTTACTAGAGAAATTCATAAGATGAAACTTTTAAGACCCTTCGAGGTAATAAACCAAACCGCTGATTACGATGTAAGAGGTAATGTTACAGGCGGTGGGTTAACAGGCCAAGTAGGCGCTTTAGTTCATGGTATTTCCAAGGCTTTATTACAATTTGATGAAAATCTAAAATCATCATTAAAAAAAGAAAAACTTACCACGAGAGACTCTAGGGCTGTTGAAAGAAAGAAATATGGTCGTAGAAAAGCTAGACGTAGTTTCCAATTTTCAAAAAGATAATTTTTCTTTTTCAAATACAACAGTTATAATAAATTATGCATAAGCTAAATATTTTAGTCGCTGGATCCACTGGATACATAGGTACCGAATTAATTAAACTTCTGGTTAATCACAAAGGTGTCAAAATCAAATACTTATGTGGGAATTCATCTATAGGGAAAAGTATTTCAACTTTTGAAAAATCATTGAAAAATAATAATTTACCTAAAATAATTAAATTTAATGAAAAATTATTAAATAATGTTGATGTTATTTTTACTGCTTTACCCAATGGACAAGCTCATTTAATTTCAAAAAAATTAAAAAAGCATAATACACTGATAGATTTATCTGCAGATTTTAGACTTAGAAAAGCTAAAGAATATTTTAAACATTATAAAATTAAACACTCGGCAATTAGTAATATAAAAAAAAGCATTTATGCTCTACCTGAAATTAAAAGCAATAAAATTAAAAATTATAGTATAATAGGCTGCCCTGGATGCTATCCAACTTCTATACTATTACCTTTGATTCCACTTATTAAAAAAAAACTTATATCAAATAAAAACATTATTATAGATTCAAAGTCAGGTTATTCTGGCGCAGGTAGAGGTGTACATTCTAAATATAAAAATAATAATTTATATGAATCTTTAAGTGCCTATGGAGTTAAAACTCATAGACACAATTCCGAAATACAACAAGAACTAAATGAGGAAACGGGGAAAAAAATTAATTTTATTTTTACACCCCACCTTTCACCTATGTTTAGAGGAATTTTGAGTACTATTTACATAAACTTAAATAAAGGTACCAATATTAAACAAATCATAAATTGTCTTAAAAAATTTTATAAGAACAAAATGTTTGTCAAAATTGCTGAGAAAAATTCATTAATTAGCACTAACGATGTCATTAACACAAATAATTGCTTAATTTCAGTTTGCGAGTCTAATACTAAAAAAAAGATTATTATATTATCTGCTATAGATAATTTAATTAAGGGTGGTGGGGGACAGGCTATTCAAAATTTGAATATATTATTTAATTTTAATAAAAGCATGGGTTTAAAATGAGATATGGATTAATATTATTTCTTTTTATTTTAACATCGTGTATTTCAAAAGTATCAAAAAATAATGATACAAACTTAAATATAGATATATATCAAAGTGATATGACTTATGAAAAATTTAAACAATATGTTATAAACTATGCCGATAAAGCACCATATCCAAATTTAAGTAAAAATGATCAATAACAAAATTAATATTGCAGTTATAGGATTAGGGCAGATAGGAAATTATCTACTTAATGAGCTTAACACTAAAAAAAAAGATATTGAACTTAAAACAGGAAAAAAAATTAATATAGTTGCGATATCAGCCAAAAATAAAAATAAAATAAGAAAGTATAAAATAAATAAATCAATTTTTTTTACAAATCCTCTAGAAGTAATTAAAAAGAAAAAAATTGATATTCTTTTCGAAGTAATTGGAAAGAGTGATGGGATTTCAAAAAAAATTGTTGAAAATGCTCTAAAAAATAAAATTCATGTAATTACACCAAACAAAGCACTTATTTCCAAGCATGGTGATTATTTATCAAAACTAGCAGAAATTAATAAAGTTAATCTTGAATTCGAAGCTTCTGTAGCTGGAGGAATTCCAATATTAAGAACAATTAAGGAAGGACTAGCTACGAATAAAATATATAAAGTTTATGGAATTTTAAATGGAACTTGTAATTATATTTTGTCTGAAATGGAAAAAACAAAAGATAATTTTGCAAATGTACTTAAAAAAGCTCAAACACTTGGATACGCTGAACCAGGTAATCCAAAACTTGATTTAAATGGCCATGATGCCTTTGCTAAAATAAGAATATTATCATCTTTAGCATTTAATAGAAAAATCTCTAAACATAAGCCATTTATGGAAGGTATTGAAAATATTGAATATAAAGATATTGAAATTGCTACTCAATTAAATTTTAAAATTAAACTCTTAGGTATTACTGAAATGATAAACAGTAAACTATTTGAAAGAGTTCACCCATGTTTAGTAAAAAATGATACCTATATAGGAAATGTTAATGGGGTAATGAATGCCGTAATTGTTCATGGTAAACCAGTTGGTGAAAGTGTTTTGCAGGGAGAAGGAGCGGGCCCAGGGGCAACTTCCTCAGCCTTAATGTCAGATTTATTATCTATATTGAGAGGTAATATAAAATATCCATTTGGCATTCCCGATTCAAAGAGAAAGAAAGTTGTTTCTTATAATGGAAGGAATTCTTCTAATTCCTTATATTTTAGATTTGAAGTAAAAGATAAATCCGGCGTTCTATCTGAAATTACAAAACTCTTTGCCAATAATAAGATTTCTATAGAGCGTGTTATTCAAATTCCTAATCATAAAAATAAATCTGCATCCATAGTTATAATTACTCATAAATCATTGGAACAAAGATCTCAAAATCTTATTAATTCTCTTAAAAAAAACAAAAATATAATTAAAAAACCTGTTCTAATAAGGCTTTTTTAATGGAATTGTACATTAAGCTTTTTGAAGTTCTAATACCTGTTTTTTTTATAGTAGGAATTGGCTATTTATTAGGTAAAAAAAAATCAAATATAGATACCACTTTTATCACAAACTATAGCGCTGACTTTGGTGCGCCAGCCTTGTTTATTTTTGCTATAACGTCGTCAGGTGTAACATTCGATGTTTTCTCTGAATATTTTATTTATTCATTAATTGCACTCATATGTTTTGCTATTACAGGTGTTATTTTTTTATTTTTCATGAAGAAAGACATTTCTAGAGAATTGCCTCCTTTTTTTCTACCGAATACAGGAAACATGGGAATTCCCATTTGTTTATTTGCGTATGGATCTTTAGGTATGGGAGTTGCTGCCGCAATATCATCACTGGTTGTTTTGTTACATTTTACTGCAAATATATTTTTAGCTAGTAAAAAATTTGATATTAAAATTATTTTAAAGAGTCCCTCAACTTACGCAGTTATTGTAGCAGTAGCTTTTTTATATTTCGATCTTAAAATGCCTAAATTTGTTCTAAATACTGTAATGCTTTTAGGTTATGCAATGATTGTTTTAATTTTGATGTCTTTAGGTGTTTCTTTAACTCAAATGAAAGTTTTTTCATTAAAAAATTCACTAATATCCTCTGTCGGTAGAGTAATAATTGGTCCAATTATAGGTTTTATTATAATTAAAATTTTCAATTTATCTGGATATGCCGCTGGAGTTTTGCTGATACAATCATCAATGCCAAGTGCTATTTTAACCTACTTAATAGCTTCAATGTATTCGCCAAAAAGAATAGTGGATAATATCTCTAGCATGATTGTTGTATCTACATTAATATCATTAATCACTGTACCGATAGTCGTATTTATAGCTCTTAAGTTTTTTTCTTAATGAAAGCAATAATACTTAATTTAAGTGCATGGATAATGCTTCCTTTTATGGACGCTATTGCTAAGTATTTATCTGCAGAACTATCTTTTTTTCAAATTACTTGGGCTAGATATTTTTTTACTGTTTTTTTTACTTTTCCATTTATGTTTTTATTTTTTAAACATCAACTTAAGTGGACCGAAAATCCTAAGTTACAATTTTATAGAGGGTTAACTTTGTTTATAGCAAATATTTGTTTTTTTTATTCAATTTCAATCATTTCAATGGCAAAAGCTTTAACTTTAGCTTTTGTTGCACCTTTAATTACGACCTGTTTATCTCCAATTATATTAAATGAAAAAGTTGGCATAAAAAGATGGTCTGCTGTAATTATTGGTTTTTTAGGAATATTAATTGTAATAAGACCAGGCTTTATTGAATTTAATTTAGCAAGTATCGCTGCTTTAGGCACAGGTTGTTTTTATGGTGTATATTTAATAATTACGAGAAAGCTTCACACTACAGACAGTCCTTTATTAACTTTACTTTTAACTGGTGTAGTAGGTGCTATAATAGCTTCTTTTGTAGTTCCTGTTGTTTGGATAAATCCCAACTTAATACAGTGGTCTTGGCTTGCTCTAATGGGCATTTTTGCCTGCTTAGGTCATATATTGCTTATCTATTCTTTACGATATGCTGATGCTTCTAAATTAGCTCCTTTTGGTTACTTTGAAATCATTCCTAACATTATACTAGGCTATTATTTATTTAATGATTTTTTAGATATATGGTCTTTTGTAGGATTATTAGTTATTGTATCGTCTGGACTATTTATTATTAGAAGAGAATATTCTTTAAAATATAGTAAATAATAGTATACTATATATTGATATTTTACTTTAATAATTCAATTTAAATCATTGTTTTTATTAACTATTATTAAAGCGTAAAATATTTCAATTAGTCGACTATACATAAAATATTTTATGTTAATACTTAAATAAATCATAAACAATAGGCAGAAAATAGCGTAAAATATAGGCAAATATAAAAAATTTTAAAATTATTATACATAAATAAACATTTACCTTAAAAATTCATCGTATTTAAAGATTTGAAATACATATTAGTCAATAAATATGAGTAAATATAATTTGATTATAGCTAAAAATGTTAATGCGATGCAGATATGGAATATAGCGTTTAAACGGCCATAGAAGGGCTTAATTTAAGCGTAATTACCAATGCAGTTCAACTGCTAGGAGAAAATTAAAAAAATTCAATAAATATATGCTAAATGATAAAATACGTTGGTATTTGTAGATTCTAGAAGGAAAAACCCTCTGATTTTAGTAATTTTTTCTTTGTTTCTTTACCCCCAGGAGCTGAGAATCCGCCCAAGCTTCCATCAGATCTAATTACTCTATGACATGGTATTTTGGGTGCGTATGGATTCTTGGCGCATGCATTAGCTACAGCTCTTGCTGACTTAGGCCTATTAATCGCTATAGCCACCTGTTTATAGGTTTTTACCTTACCTTTTGGTATAGTTTTGAGGTATTTCCAGACTTTTAATTGAAATTTTGTTCCTTTTAGAGGCATGAAGTGTAAAAAACCCTGTTTCCTTGTGCTTTTTAAGGCACAAAGAACAGTAGTTTTGGCACGTCGTTTTATGCGCTACCGCCATGCCTTCCGCTTCGCGATTTTAGCGCTACTCCGCGAAACTTTCTGCCCCCTGGGCTTGAACCTCTCGGTTTTTCCCCAATCGGCCAGTTAAGGGTTGCCCCTTAATTCAATTCTCACATTATCAGAGTTAAATAATTATATGTATCACTTATTTGTTGAATTTTTTATTTTTCAACAAGGTAGAAGAATGGGGAAAACTTATCTAAAATATTAAGAGTGAAATTAAAGCAATAAATCCAATTGCTATAATTCCAAATATTGAGGCAATTATTCTATTTCTTGTAGTTTCCTTAAATTTTGGCCAATAATTCATTATCACAAATGTTCCTATAACAACTATCATTCCAATAAAAATATATTTTGGCATATAAATATTTTATCTTATTTGCTTGACTTTAAAAATGCGTTATTATATTACTAATGATAATTAATTGTTATCGATAGTAATAATATGAATGAACTTACAACTGAACTAAAAAGTTTACATGAGGATACATTAAAAAACCTCAAAAACTCTAAAGCAAACAATACTTTAAGAGCTTATAAATCAGATTTTAAAGATTTTGGAGCCTTTTGTAGTAACCATGGTTTGAAATCATTGCCAACTGAACCCAAAATAGTAGCTTTATATCTTACACATCTATCAAAAACCTCAAAAATAAGCACTTTAAGACGCAGATTGGTATCTATAAGCATAGTTCATAAGATGAAGGGTTATTATTTAGATACAAAACATCCAATCATAATTGAGAATTTACTAGGTATTAAAAGAGTGAAAGGCAGTATTCAAATTGGAAAAAAACCATTATTAATCAATGATTTAAAAGCAATAATTAATGTAATAAATGAACAAAAAAAAGAAGAAATCATAAAACTTAGAGACATCTCATTAGTCCTAATCGGCTTTGGCGGAGGTTTCAGGAGATCAGAAATTATATCAATAGATTATGAAGATCTAGAATTTGTACAAGAAGGATTAAAAATTACTCTAAAAAAGTCAAAAACAGACCAATTCGGAGAAGGAATGGTAAAAGGACTACCCTATTTTGAAAATGAAAATTATTGTCCAGTAAATAATCTAAAAAAATGGTTATTGATTTCAAATATTAAATCGGGAGCAATTTTTAGAAGATTTACGAAAGGATCAAAACTATCACTAAAAAGATTAACTGATCAAACTGTAGTTTTATTAATAAAAAAATATTTAAAATTAGCAGGTATTGAAAACACAAATTATTCAGGACACAGTCTAAGATCAGGATTTGCAACAGTAGCAGCTGAATCAGGCGCGGATGAAAGAAGCATAATGGCAATGACAGGTCACAAAACTTCACAAATGGTTAGAAGATACATAAAGGAAGCTAACATATTTAAAAATAACGCTCTTAATAAAGTTAAGTTGTAAATATTGATTTAAATTTACATCCTATTAATCCAATTATATATCCAAGTGTAACTTTAGGTTCTGATAAAGGACCTTCATATTTAGTTTTGGATTTCAAATAATATTTTTTGAAAAATTTAGTGGTGATGCCCCACTTTTTTAAAAATTCACGATCTCCTTTATTTTGAACAAGATTTTTTTTTTTTCTAGTAGTTAGTGAACCAAAATGGTAAACTTTAAAATCATTCAAACCTTTGAATATTCTGACACCTTCCTTCCATAACTTCATATTAAAGTCTGGATCTGAGCCTATGCCGGGGTTGAATTCTTCACTAAAACCTCCAACTTTATCCCACATTTTTTTAGATACTAAATGTGGAGCAAAATGAGTTCCTTGATGATCAAAAAAATTTATATCTTTATACTTTAACAATAATTCATCTTCTCTAAAATTATTTATTGTATCACCAAAATTATAAACAATGTGACCAGAGTTAGCTTCAATCATTGTTCCAGACAAATAAAAATTTTCATGACGAATTGATTTAATTTCTTTTAACAATACATCATCCCAGTCTGGACAAAAATACATATCATCATGGCTATATAAAATATAATTAAATGAAGCTAATTTAGCTGCTTTATTTATAGATGAACAAAGACCTATATTAATATTTGAATGGGTATACTTATAACCACTTTTTTTAATAAAATCAGCAGTTCCATCTGACCCATCATTTACGTGGAAAATAATTTCATGAGTATGTCTAGAATTATTATTTAAACTTTTAATGCAAAGTTTTAAATAATCTAAGTTATTGAACGTTGGTATTATTATTGAAATCATTTTATGGTTTGTACCATAAATATTTATTTTTATTATTTAAATTGAATGTTTTGTTTATTATAAAATCAGCAACCAAAGTAGAATTAAAATATTTCATGTATTTATTTTTTCCTTTTTTGCCAATAGACTTACGTAGTTTTTCGTCTGATGAAATTTTTTCAATTTTTTCAGATAAATCAGAAATATTTTTATAAAAAACCATTTCAGTTGAATCAAAAAAATCACTATAAAAAGTCTTTTCATCTATAAGGGTTACAAGACCGTTTCCGACTATTTGAGTAATTCTATCACTACTATAGTACTTAATGGGCGTTCCCCTACTCAAATTTAGCCCCATTTTAGAATTAGAAATGTTTTTAAAATACTGATCAGCCCAAATTGGTTGAATATTATTCATTCCGAATATATCAAATTTAATATTTTTACATTTTTCAATCAGATTTTTTATAAACTTTTCTCTATCATCGGTTGATCTACCTTTTAATCTACCTCTATGAACACCATGGCTTAACGCAAAAAAAACATCATTGGAGCAATCTTTTTTAAAATTATTAAGAGTTTCCATCGATTGATCGCCTGGATTAGGAATAAAATAACTTTCATATTTTTTTGGTAAGAAGTTAACAGCGTCTGGCGATGTGGTTAAAAAATTTGAATCTAAAATATCAGATTTATCAAGAATTCTTTTTTTATTTTTGAAATAATCTGGACCTTGTTTATTTAATGGATCAAGAAACCATTGTGTTATTTTCAAATTGGAATAGTCTTTTTTAAGGCTATACAGCACATCTTTTGAAACCATGTCTGCATGGCCCAAAACTATCATATCAGGTTTAAAATGATAGCAGGTTTTAATTAATTTATCGTTAAGAGTATTTGATCCATATAAATCTCTAATTGATTTACCTCTGCTGACTATGTCTCTATCGCTAAATTCTAAGACACTATGTCCGAGTCTTATAAAACCATTGTTTATTCTTCTTCCAGTATTAAAAAAAAGTCGACCATTATGTCTTTCATTGAAATTTGTTATGTGAAGAATTCGTAAATTTGAAGTTTCTAAAAATACATTCGGTATATTTATTTTTAAAAGATTATTTCTTACATCGTCAATTTGTTTTGAGACATATTGGTGTGATAAATAAAAATTTTTGTATGATAGAATTTGGTAATTTTTTCTTAATTTTGGATTAACAATTAAATCTTTAATATTTTTGTATATTTCACGAACTGTTAAATGTTTTAGAATTTTTCCATTTGTTATTGTTTCAGGAAGACCACCTTTGTTGCTTATTATTACAGCACAACCATTTGCTGAAGCCTCTAAACTTGTTCTACCAAATGGCTCTTCCCATCTTGAACAAACTACTGCAATGTTAGTTTTTTTATATATATTGATTACTTCATTATGTTCTTTGAAGCCTAATTTAAATAATCTATTATGATTAAATTCCAACTTATCTCTTGGTTCATCCCCTATTACATATGCGGACCAATCTTTATAGTTTTTTAGTATTTTAATTACCGCTTTGCCAAAAAGATCATAACCTTTAGATCTATTTAGCTTGCCCACAAACGTAATAATTTTTTTTTTATTTTTAAAATTAATTTTATTTTTTGTTGCTGATTGATTAATTACAAGTAATTTTTCGCTATTTATGGCATCTGATTTCATTTTTTGAAGAAATCTTTTTTTGGACCAGTTACTGTTAAAGATAATTCTATAACAATTATTTAATAGGAAAATTCTTTCACTTATAGTTTTAGAGCCTGACATAGATAGAGGATCGTTATGAAAATACAAAATATAATTTTTATTTTGCAATTCATTAACAAGATATTTTAGATAAATTGGTCTATTATGTAATTCTATTATATTTGAATTCTCATTTTTTTCTATTTCTATAAATTTATTAACATAATCTTTATTTTGGCTTTGAAATAATTTTTTTTTAGTCTCGATATTAATATATTTATTTTTCAATTTTTTTTTATAATCAGTAAATCCATAAACTGTAATATTTTTTCTAAATTTACTAAACTTTAATGTATCATTAATGAATAAAGATACCGCGCCCGCATATGAAGGGGAAAAATTTTCCTTAAAAGGAAGTAAGATTGAAATTTTCATTTTTTTTAATAATTTTATTTCTTAGCTTATAATTTTTTTTTAACTTAAATTCATTTTTCATTGCAGTTGATTTTGAATCATATTTCTCATAATAAACTAACTTCCATTTTTTTCCTCTCGTAAATTTTGCGCCTTTGCTTGCATTATGTAAATTAAGTCTCTTTTTTAAGTTATTAGTGTACCCAACATATGATACTTGTTTATTATTTTTAAGATTAGAAACAATTAAATATACAAAATAAGACATTTTTATGTTTATTTTATCGATCTGAAGATAATCAATTTTAATTTAAAGCTTGAATATTTTTTTTACTTTTATTTCTTTTTTCTTTTATAAAAATTATAAAAAGTTTAATTAAATTTAACATATTATAAGGTTTAGCTAATTTCATAATATTTTTTTCATTGCCCGAAAAAACATTTTTATAATTATCTATATTTAATTGATAAGAATATTTTTTGGGTATAGTCATTAGTATAATTTGTATTAAATCTCTATAATTTTTTGGTATACCAGCTTTATGAATTACTTGTGGAGAGCTAAATAAACAACAATCTCCAATACTTCCAGAATTTTTATAAATTAAATTTTGATTTCCAAATGGATCATAATCATCTCTGTTTTTATATTTGAATGATTTAAAAAATTCTTTCTTATTATTCAAAGGGACTAATTGCAATGGTCCATCATCTTCATTTACATCCATCATATTAATAAAAATTTTATTATATATCATAAGATAGCCATCCTGATGAAAGTTATTAGCGTAAAATTCTTTTTTTAAATTATCAGAGCCTTCAACGTGATAAATTCTGAAAGGCACAATATCAGATATAAAAACATCACAATTAAAATATCTTTCCAGCGTAGAAATTGTTGGTTTTAATTTTTCTTCTAATTGATTTAAAAAATTCTTCTGGTCTGTATCATTTAAGTAAAATTTATTTCTTTTAGTAACGTCCTTTTCTTCATCTTTAAAAAAAAATTTATCTTTATAAAAATTAATTTCATTTTTTAAATTTAATTTAAGTTTTACAAAGCCTGATTTATGAAAATCTGAAATTTCATCATTAAATGAAATGTTATTTACTATAATTTTTTTATACAAATAATTGAATAAAACATATCCCAAAGGTAATCTTTGTTTGAATAAAAGGAGAGAAGTTTTAACTGATAAATAATTAATTAATTTATAAAATTTTAAGTTCATTATAAAAAATTATATATAAAAGAGTTTGTTACAAAATTCTATTAAAAATTGAATATATAAAAAATATAAATAATCTGGCGGTCCCTAGGGGAATCGAACCCCTCTTTCATGGATGAAAACCATGTGTCCTAACCGATAGACGAAGGGACCAGAAAACGCTTTTTTATTGTAAAATAATAATTTAATCAAGGTTAATCAGGCTACAGCATCTTTAATTATTAAATTAAAATCACTGTTTTTTTGAATAATTTTATTATTAATTTGTACTAATAAATCAATTTCTTTTTTATAACTCATTAATATATCTCCTAATTTTGATCCTACGGCATTAAAAGCAAAGCATAGTGATGAGTTTTTAAAATTATTTCTAATTAATAATTGCAAATGTACACCTTTAATAATTTTAAATTTAATAATTTTATTTTTTTTTATTAAAAATATTGGACTTAAATTATTATTACCTAATGGTTCTAATTTTTGTAAATCATATTTAGCAAATGATTTAAGAGATTCTAAATTTATTTCGCAAGTGTAATATTTTTGAATATCAAGATTTTTAACTTTTTTACCAAATGTGTTATTTAAAAAATCTTTAAAAGCATGGATTTTGTTTTTATCTAATATACATCCACCGGCCATAGAATGGCCACCACCCTTTAATATAATTTTTTTACTCAAAGCTTCATAAAATGCTTTACCAATATCAAAACCATATATGGACCTAGAAGAACATTTAATATAATTATTTGATTTGGTTAACACAAAAGAAGGTTTTCCATAAAGTTCGACAAAATTTGCCGCGATTATACCAAGCAATCCTTCATTAATGTTTGGTTCATATTTAAATATAACTTCATTTTTAATTATTTCGATTTTATTATTTAAATTTCCAAATATTACTTTTTGAATATTTTTTCTTTTTTCATTTAAACTGATTATTTTATCAGTTATTTTATTGATATTATTTAAGTTAGTTTCTATTAATAATTTAATTGGTAAATTAGAGTGTCCTAATCTACTAGATGAATTTAATAAAGGACCTAGACTAAATCCTACGTCTGTAGATGAAATCTTACTTTTTAACTTTAATAATTTTTTAAAATTAGAAAAATTATTAATATTAAAATCTTCTAATCCTTTTTTAACGATTGTTTTATTTATATTTCTTAATGGCATTTGATCACATATTGTAGCAATCGCTGAAAAAAATAAATATTTATTGTGGTCAATTTTAATTCTTTTTTTAAAATTGTTAGCCATATATTTAATAAAAAAATAAACTAATGACGTTGCACAAAAAAAAGAAAATTGATCTTTATTATAATTTTTAAGTGGGTTTATAATTACAGTATTTTTATAATTATTTCTTTTATAAATTTGATGATGATCGATAATAATAGTTTTTAATCCAATGTTTTCTAAATAACTTATTTCGTCTAATGAGTTAGATGCGCAGTCAACAAAAAAAACTAATCCATATTTATTTTTATTAATTAATTTATTTAAAAGTTTTTTATTCGGTCCATAACCATCCCTAAATCTATCAGGTATATAAAAATCACATTTAATTTTTAGATTAGTTATAAAATCATAAAGTAAGTAAGTAGAAGAATAACCATCAACATCATAATCACCAAATATAAGTATTTTTTTATTATATTTTATACATTCAAAAAAAATGTTTCCCGCATTAACAAAATCTTCATTATGATAGTTTATATTATGCACTTGTTCTTTGTTTAAGGAAATGTGAATTTCTTCATTTGAATATTTTTTATCTAGTAAAATTTTGGATAATAAATAACTAATATTAAAGTCTTGTTGTTTTTTAATTATTAGTCTTTCAGGAATAGACACAATTTTCCAAGTCATGCCCGATACTGATCTCATTAAATTATAGTAGATTTTTCTATTTTTTTTATAAGATTTTGACTTTTATGTGTAACTAGAGTTTCTGTTACAAATTCATTATCATTTCTTGTTACACCTTTAACCAAATCACCAGTTGTTATACCTGTTGCAGAAAAAATAGAATCTCCCATAATAATTTCATTTAAATCATATTTTTTATTTAAATCTTTTATACCCATTTTTTTTGCTCTAGTTATATCTTCTTCTGTTTTAAATAAAAATCTACCTTGAAATTTGCAATTAAAAGCATCCAATGCAGATGCTGCAAGAACTCCTTCTGGCCCACCGCCAACTCCTAAAAATATATCAACAGAATATTTTTTATCTGTAACCAACAGAGCGCCAGCTACATCACCATCTGTAATTAATCTTAAATTTACTTTTAATTTTTTTAATTTATCTATTATTTCTTTATGTCTTGGTCTATCAAGCAAACATGCTGTTATTTTATCTAGGTCTTTATTTTTAGAATCTGCGATATTTTTTATATTTTTTTCAATTGAAAAATCTAAATCTGTAGCATCAAAAGGGACATCCTTGCCAACAGCTAATTTATTCATATAAGTTTCGGGCGCGTTAAATAAATTTCCTTTTGAACTTATTGAAAGCACTGAAAGTGCACCAGGCAAATTATTAGCTGCAAAATTTGTACCTTCAAGTGGATCAACTGCTATATCAATATTTAGGCCTTTTCCAGTACCCAATTTTTCACCAATATATAACATTGGAGCTTTATCTAGTTCTCCCTCTCCTATTACTACTTCTCCATTTATGTCTAATTGATTAAGATTCTTTCTCATTTCATCTGTAGCAGCTTTGTCTACTAATACTTTGTCTTTTTTTCCTAAATGTGGATAACATGCAATTGCTGCACTTGATGTAATGTTAATTATTTTATCTAAAAAATCTTTTTTAAATATCATAACTATTTTGATTCAATAGTCACATCTTCTTCAGATGATTTTAGTTTATCTTCAAATTCTCTTAAACGTTTAAATACACTTGCAAGTTCTATAATAGTTGGCCAAGCTTTTAATAAATATTGCATAGATCCTTCAACTCTTCCAAATGCTCTTATAATTTGTTGCATAACTCCTAGTGTAACTACTCCTGCTACAATGGCTGGTGCTAAAAAAACGTATGCAGATAAAACATTTGCTTGTAAGTATGCAATTCGTCCAATATTAAAATATAGATATCTTATATAACTTAAATAATGAATTTTACGTACATCATCAAACAATTCATCAATTGTTTTTGGCCTTACAGTTTCATTGTCTTCTGCAATTACAAGAATTTTTCTATAAGCAGCCTCTTGCTTTTGTAAATCATACTCAACACCAACCAGTCTTAATATCAAACCAAGTACAATTAAAAAAACAGTTCCACCAATAGTCCAAATCAAGGCACCAACAATTAAACCATATTCCCATTCACCAAAAAAGAAAATAGGAATGCCAATACTTAAGCCAAATAATATAGGAACAAATTGGATCAAAATCATTATAGATTCTATTAAACTTGTACCTAATCCTTCCATGATTCTTGTGAATTTAATTGTATCTTCCTGAACCCTTTGTGATGCACCTTCTATTTTTCGAGCTTTGTCATAAACAGAGTGATACCACCCAACCATTGCAGTTCTCCATCTAAATAAAAAATGTGCTGTAAAGAAACTAATTGCTACATAAACAGCAATATACATACCTGCCAATGTAATAAATGAAAACAAACTTGCAAAGTATTCTTCAATTGAAACAGCGTTTGGCTCTGCAAGTGCTTTCTGGATCATATCGTAAAATACACCGAACCATTCATTTATTTTCACATCTATTACAACCTGAACCCAAAGTGATGAAAGAATAACAAATGAACCTATCCAAGCCCATAAAAACCATTTTTTTTGTATAAAAAATTTAAACATTTTTATTTAATAAAGTTATCTGCATAAGATTTTTTAACTATTTTTCTTTTTTTAGGTTCAATTAACTCAAATTCAATTTTATTTTTTTTAGCATAATCAATAGCTTTTTCTTTAGTGGTAAAATTCATTCTTATCTCTGAAAATGTATCAGTTGAGCTTTCCCACCCCATTAATGGATTGATTGTAGGATCATCAGTGATATATTCTAAAATCCATTTATCAAACTTTTTTAATCCTGATTGCATCGCTGTTTTACTTGGTTTATAAATTTTAGCTTTTTTCATACAAATGGTCGGGGCGGCAGGATTTGAACCTGCGACCCTCTGGTCCCAAACCAGATGCGCTACCAGGCTGCGCTACGCCCCGAAGATTTTACTAATACATTAGAAATATTAAATTTCAAAGGATATAAAGAGGTAAAATAAAAGCTTTTTTAACAAAATCTGCTATATAATTGTTTCATGATTGTATCGTGTGAAAAATGTACTAAAAAATTTAATATCCGTGATGACTTAATTCCTGAAAAAGGAAGATTGTTACAATGTGGAAACTGTAATCATAAATGGTTTTATAAATTACCTATTGAAAATCTAAATATAGAAAATGAAAATTCTAAAAATTTATCTAACGATAATACAAAAAATCTATCAAACGAAGATACATTTGCTGAAGAAAAGAAAAAAATTATAGAAAAAGTTATAAAAAGCTCAATTCCAACTAAAAAGCCGGAAAAAAAAATAAATAATAAAGCTGATAAAAATACAAAAAAAGGATCGAATTTATTAAAAAGATTAATTGTATTAATTATTTCAATAGTAGCCTTAATAATTTTAATTGATACATTTAAATTTCAGATTGAAAATTATATACCAGGGGTAAGTTCGGTATTAAATAATCTTTATGAAACTCTAAAAGACCTTTCTTTATTTGTCAAAGATCTGATTAATTAAATGCTTAAGTATATTACAAATTCCTTTAGATGGTTTTTTAAACTTGAGGCAGCAAGTGGCTTGGTTCTTCTATTAGCAGCAATTATTGCACTAATTATAAGTAATTCAAATTTTTCAGATTTATATTTTAATAGTTTGAATGAATATTTATTTATTGGAATAAATAACATTGGTTTAAAACTTAGTGTAATCCACTGGATCAATGATGCTTTGATGGCAATTTTCTTTTTCTTTGTAACTTTAGAAATAAAGAGAGAATTTATACAAGGAGAACTGTCTAATATAAAACAAGCGATGCTTCCAATAATTGCCGCAATTGGTGGCATGTTTGTGCCAGCATTAATTTATGTAATTATAAATTTTAATGATCCTGCTACATTGAATGGCTGGGCGATTCCTTCTGCTACAGATATAGCCTTTTCTTTAGGTGTTCTATCATTATTAGGTTCAAGAGTTCCCATATCTTTAAAAGTTTTTCTAACCGCTTTAGCTATTATAGATGATCTAGGAGCAATACTTATAATAGCAATATTTTACTCTGGTGATTTAAATATAAAATATTTATCATTAATGCTAATTTCATTTATTGCTCTACTCATGTTAAATAAATTTAATGTAAAGAAATTTTTACCTTATTTAATATTAGGATTTTTTCTTTGGGATTTTACACATAATTCTGGAATTCATGCAACTATAGCTGGTGTATTACTTGCAATGACTATACCTCATCGTAAAAAAGAGAAAGATTTTTCGTTATTAATAAAAATAGAACATGGAATAAGTCCCTATGTAGCTTTTGGTATAATGCCTTTATTTGCATTCGCCAATGCAGGTGTTTCTCTAGAAGGTTTATCATTTAATGCATTATTAAATAACGTCCCTTTAGGAATATTATTAGGTTTGTTTATTGGAAAGCAATTGGGAGTTTTTATCTTTTCTTATGCATCCATAAAATTAAAAATTGCCCAAATGCCAAATAATGCAAATTGGTTTAATTTTTATGGAGTTGGTGTTTTAACAGGAATAGGATTTACGATGAGTTTATTTGTTGGTAATTTGGCATTTGCAGAAAACATTCAATACATGGATGGTGTAAAAATAGGTGTATTGACTGGGTCATTATTGTCAACTTTATTTGGATATTTTTTGATATTACTTACTCCAAATAAATAATTTAATGAAATTTAAAATATACTTTTTATCAATAATAATTATGTTTTTTTTTAAAAATAATGTGATGTCGTCTTATGATGAAATCTTTTATGATTTTAAAATTAACGATATCAGTGGCAATGTAATGAATTTAAATGACTATCGAAATAAAGTTATTTTATTAGTTAACACCGCAAGTTTCTGTGGTTTTACAAAACAATACGATGATTTACAGAAAATTTGGGATAAATACAAAGATAGTGATTTAATAGTTTTAGGAATTCCATCAAACTCATTTAATCAAGAAAAAAAAACAAACAGTGAAGTAAAAAGTTTTTGTGAAATAAATTTTAAAATTAATTTTCCAATGACTGAAATCACAAATGTAAAAGGAGATGATGCCCATCCTATTTATAAATGGGCTAGTAAAAATTTTGGAAAATCAGCTGTACCAAAATGGAATTTTCATAAAATATTGATAAATAAGAGTGGGATGATTGTAGAGACTTATTCATCATTCACAAATCCTATGTCAAAAAAAATTATTAATAAAATTGAAGAATTAATTAATTAAAAATTTCATACCATCATAAGCTGGAATAACTGATTTAGGTAATTTTTTTTTAAGCTTCTCATAATCGAGACTACTATGTAGATTGGTTAAAATTGTTTTATTAGGCTTAATTTCCTTAATTAATTCTAAGATTTTATCTAAGGTATAATGTGATGGATGTGGCTCTTCTCTTAAGCAGTCAATAACTAAATAATTAAGTTTGTATATTTTTGAATAATCTTTTTCATTAATGTGACTTACATCGCTAGCATACGCAAGTTTATCATTAATAAGATAACATAAACTATTTATTGATCCATGAGATACTTCAAATGATTTGATGGTAATTTTATTTTTAGCAAATTTATGTTTTTTATTTAGATTATTCAGTTTCATAATGGGCGGATAAAAATTGCTTGTTCTTTTAAAGCAATATTTAAATGTATTTAATAAATAATTTGAAGTAGTTTTGTTGGCATATACAGGTATTTGTTTTTTATTCTTTAGATAAAAATATCTTAAGTCATTAATACCATGTGTTTGATCGCCATGCTGATGAGTATAAAAGAGACAATCGAGAGATTTTATTTTATTTCGTAGAAATTGATGCCTTATATCTGGAGATGTATCTATTAATAAATTAAAATTTTTTGATTTTAACATTGCTGAACATCTGCTTCTGATATTTTTTTTATTTTTAGGATTACAATCGCCATAATCACCGTCAATTCTTGGAACACCTAAAGAACTACCGCAGCCAAGTATTATAAATTGTAATTTCATTTAAATGAAAAAAGTTTATTAAAATTATTTGTGGTGATTTCATCCATTTTAACTAATGTTAATTTTTTTATTTCTGCTAATTTTTCCAAAGTGTATCTTATAAAGCTTGGTTCATTTTTTTTCCCCCTCATTGGGATTGGGGCCAGAAATGGACTATCAGTTTCAACTATAATTTTATCGTTAGGAATAAATGAAAATGTTTCTCTTAATTCTGAAGAATTTTTAAAAGTAATAATACCACTGGCTGAAAAATAACTATTTAGATCTAATAATTTTTTTGCAAAATCATGAGAACCTGTAAAACAGTGCATCAAAATTCTAATATCTGTATTTTTATATTGATTTAAAATATTAAAAGTATCTTTTTCTGCATTTCTAGAATGGACAATTAAAGTTTTTTTGAGTTCCAGGCATGCCTCAATGTGATTTATAAAACTTTTTACTTGGTTATTTTTATCACTATTATTGTAATAAAAATCTAATCCTGATTCTCCTATTCCGATTATTTTTTCAGAGTATTTGGAATTTTCAATAATTTTATCCTTAGATACAAGATTTTTATCAGCATCATGAGGATGGATTCCAAATGTTCCGTATATTATTGGATCTAAATTAATAATTTTCTTAATATTTTCAAAACTATCTAAATTTGTACAAATTGTAAGTAGTTTTGTAATACCAACATCCTTAGACCTTGTTATAACTTCATTTAAGTTTTGAAATAAAGGTTCATGATCTAAATGACAATGTGAATCAATCATTAACAATTACCTTTTTAAATAATATATCTATTTTATTAATTGCTGAACCTGATTTTAAAAAAGAATTATTTTTAATTGTTTCAATATATATTTCGTTTTCTTTAATTTTAAAAATATTTAATGCTTTTAATGAACTTTGGGGAATTACTGGATATAAAAGAGTGGAAATTTTTCTTATAAGTTCTAATGAGGTATAAATAATCGTCGATAATCTTTTGGTATCCTCTTTTTTTTTCCAGGGTTCTTGATCATTAAAATATTTATTAGCTTTAAACATTTGATCAACTATAAAATTCATATATGAATTAATATTTTGATTATTGATAAAATCGATTAAATTTTGATAATTATCAGAATAAGAATTTAATATTATAAGATCTTCTTTATTTAAAGAATCTATCTGAGGAATTTGAAGTCCTATATTTTTCTCTGTAAAGGCTAAAACTCTTTGACAAAGATTTCCAAAATTGTTTGCTAAATCGCTGTTAATACAAGAAATTAATTTTTCTTTAGAAATATTACCATCGTTTCCAAATGAAACTTCTTTTAATAAATAATATCGTAGTGCATCTAAACCATGCTCATTTATAATTTCTACAGGATCTAAAATATTACCTTTGGATTTAGACATTTTTTCTTCACCAGAAAGAATCCATCCATGACCATAAACTCTTTTTGGAGGAGGCAAGTCTGCAGCTAATAAAAAAGCTGGCCAATAAACGGCATGAAATCTAAGTATATCTTTTCCTATCATATGCAAATCAGCAGGCCAGAAATTTTTATACATATCGCTATTAGTGTCAGGATAATTTATAGCGCTTAAGTAATTTGTAAGAGCATCTAGCCAAACATAAATTACGTGTTCTTTGTTTGAAGGAACTTTAATTCCCCATGAGAAAGATTTTCTACTAACAGATAAATCTTTAAGACCACTTTTAACAAAGCTAACAACTTCATTTTTTCTTGATTTTGGTAAAATAAAGCTTGGACTTTTTTCATACAATTCGAGAAGTTTATTTTGCCAATTTGACAATTTAAAAAAATACGATTCCTCTTCAAGCCATTCAACACTTGATCCTGAAGACTTGGCTACTTTAACATCATCTCTTGTTTCGGTTTCATCATCTGAATAAAAGGCTTCATCAGAAACCGAATACCAACCTGAATATTTCGATAAATAAATTTCTCCTTTTTTTTCTAATATATTCCATAAGTTTTGTACTGACTTGTGATGTCTTTTTTCAGTAGTTCTTATAAAATCATTATTTGATAAATTTAAAGTTTTAGACAATTCTTTAAATGTTTTGCTAATTTCATCACAAAATTCCAAAGGTTTTTTTTTGTTTTTTTCAGCAGCTCTTTGTATTTTTAATCCATGTTCATCAGTGCCAGTAAGAAAAAAAACTTTATAACCTTCTATTCTTTTAAATCTTGCAAAGAAATCAACTACTATACTAGAATAAGCATGACCCATATGAGGTTTTGCTGAAGGGTAATAAATTGGTGTTGTAATATAATAATTTTTATTCATTATTGAATCTAAATATTAAGATATTTATTCTCAAATTTAATAAAAAAACTATCTAAATCTAAATTAAATTTATTAATCAAATTTGTTTCCGAAATAGTTTTGATAAAATTATCATAATATTTGTAATCTTTTGTTTTCAAATACATCTTTGTGAAATAAATTTCAATATAACTTTGAAATGAATCAATTATAAAATAATTTTTCCTATAAGCCTTTTTTTCAATGATATATTTAATTGTTTTTTCAATGTCATATTCATCTAAATCTAATTTGTTTTCGTTTATAAAATTTATATGGTTTATGATGAATTTTGGTGACAAAGCAGTTTCCTTGAAATCTTCATTAAGATTATCGTATAGATTATCATTAAAATGTTCAGACAAAATAAATTTAGTATCAGAAAAGTTAAAATTTAGCTTATATGAAAGACATCTTGATCTAACAGTGTCTAGAATGGGCTTGTTGATATTATGAATTAGAAAAAATAAATTATTTGAATTAGACTCTTCTAAACTTTTTAATAATGCGTTAGCAGAATTAAGATTTAAATCTTCCACTCCGTCTATAAGAATTATTTTTTTATAATTATTAAATGATGATCTATTTAAAAAATAAATCATTAGTCTTATTTGTTCTATATCTATGTATTTTTTTTCTTCCTGTTTACTTATAAAGAAAAAATTAGGATGTGTTAAATTATTAATGAGATTAAAGGATTTACTATCAGAATTAATAATATTTTTTGATAAATTATATTTAGTAGTTTCGTTTTTTGAAAATAAAAAATTAATAAAATGTAATGCAAATGTGCACTTCCCTATTCCCTCTTTGCCGGTTAAAAGTACTCGAGAAGGTAATTTATTTAGCAAATCTAAATTTATAAAATCATTAAATAATTTGTTATGTGAAAATAGTTTTAGATTATAATTTAACATTAATTTAAAAATTTAAGTATATGATTTAAGACTTTTTTTTTATTTTCTACAAGGTTATTATTTGAATTTATTAAAATATAATTTCTTCTATTTTTAGATATTTTTAAAAATCCATTTTGTACTTTTTTATAAAATTTAATTTTAAAAGAATCATATCTATTTTTATTTTTTCTTAAATTAAGTCTCTTTTTAAGGTTTTTCTCACTTATTAAATTAAGAAATGTTATTTGAGGTTCAATTTTTTTTAAAAGTATTTTATTTATTTTATTTATTAATAATTTATCTAATTTCATACCATAATGTTGATATGCTAATGTCGAATCTATAAATCGATCTATCAATATAATTTTTTTACCATAATGTTTATTAATTATTTTCTCAATATTCTCACTTCTTGCTGCAAAATAAAGCATAAGATCTGTAAAAGAATTAAATTTATTCTTTTTGTTCAATATAAGTCTTCTAATTAGTTCTGAATTTTTATTTCCCCCAGGCTCTCTTATCTTAATAAAGTTAATTTTTTTTTTCCTTAAATAAGTAGAAATATAATTAATTAAAGTTGTTTTGCCTGTACCTTCAATTCCCTCAAAAACAATTAGAGGCTTTTTCTTAGACATCGCCCCATATAAGAAAATTTACAGATCTTAAAAGTTTTGTGAACTTATTTACTTCATCGATATCTTCGGAAGCCAAAAGATCTAAAGTATCAATTAAAACATTTTCATAATATATATTAACTACACCAACTATTTGGTTTTTTGCAATTGGTGCTTTTATAGGGCCTTCATAATCTAGAACTACTTTTAGATTTCTTAGTCTTGCTTTTTTAATTGTTTTATAAATATTCTCATTAAAGTGTGTTTGAACAGTATTTTTTTTACCTAACCAAACTTCTAAATCTTGGAATGAGTTTTGTTTATTATAAATTTCTATTGTATCAAAGTTTGTCAATCCATAAGTTAAAAGTCTAGATGATTGTTTTGATCTAGAATTTTTTGAAGTGAAACCACTTCCTACAGCGATTAGTCTTCTTTCGTTTCTTAAAATAGAAGATGCTAAAGAATATTTTTCATAAGACAAAAAACCTGTTTTGATGCCATCTACACCCATTTTTTTATATAACAAAGGGTTTCTATTTCCCTGAGTAATAGGATCGCCACCTGTTCTGTCCCAAGTAAATTCTTTTTCAGCAAAATATTTATAATAATCAGGATAATTTCTTATTAAATAATTTGACATAATCAAAATATCTCTAACAGTGGAATAGTTATCAGCTGCGTTTATACCAGAAGAGTTAGCAAAATTTGTATTGTCCATACCAATTTCTTTTGCTTTTGAAGTCATCATTACGGCAAATTCTTCTTCCGATCCAGCGATACCCTCAGCCAATGCTACGCATGCATCATTTCCGGAAGCTACTATGATGCCTCTAAGTAAATCTTCAACGGAAACTTCATCGCCAACCATGATAAACATAGATGAGTAGCCAGCATTTGCTAATCTCCATGCATTTTCAGAAACAAAAAACTTATCATCTAAACTTAATTGACCTTTTTTAATTAATTCAAAAGCAATTATTGAAGTCATAATCTTTGTCATTGAGGCTGGGAAGATTAATAAATCTGGCTTTTTTTCATATAAGATTTCACCAGATAGATAATCTTGTAAAATTGCAGTTTTAGCCTTTATGTCAAATTCAGATGATTGCGCAGCAAAATTTGTAAAGATAAATAAAATTATCAAATAAATTTTTTTCATTTTTTAATAAGTTCTAAATTTTCAAAATAAAGAGTTTCCATCTTTTCAAAATTTTTTCTTAATTTTTTAATTGATTTATATGGTCCAATGGAGAGCCTATAATTATTAATACTTATTTTTTCAATATTAATTTTTTTTATATCAGTTTCTGACATTATTCTTTCTTTTACCAGTTTTGCTGAATCTTCATAATAAAAATTAGCTACTTTAATAATATAATTAAATTTTTTTGTTGATTTTATGTCTTTTTTTTTAGTTAATTCTTCTGAAGAAATATTTACAATATTTACACCTTCAACAGGCGCTTTATCGGCCACGTTTTTTTCTTCCTCAAACATTTTTGCTTTACCTGCATAGAATACAGAATTTTGATCAACTGACTCTATGTGAATGAAAGGTTCATTTGAGTCTATTTCTAATTCAGTAGCTATTCTAATTGATATTACTGAATTATAAAAGTTCGGATATTTTGATTTACTCTTAACCTTAGCAATTATTGATTTATTATTAAGTGGATTTGTAATTTTAACAGTAGTGTCTTTTTTTAAGTTTTTCTGAAATACTAATAAATCTCTCTCATTTAGTTTTTTATTTATAATTTTATTTTTAAATAAATCATTGGAATAAATTAATGTAAATCCGTTGTTAGAATATTCTTGAAAAATTATATTATTTGCGGCTTTTTTTTTAACTATATTTTGATTTGTACAAGAAAATGTTAAGAACAATAATAAAATAACTATTTTATAATTCATTTTTAAATTTATCTTTTAAAGTGCAAACAGCCAATGCAAAACGCAAAGACCTATTCCATCTTAATATAATTTCATAATTATCATATATTATATAAGCTGGTGAATATAAATTTGAATTTTCAACAATTTCCCTATCTGGTGTAATTATAGCTACTATTTCATGATCATTGCCAAAATTTTTGTTAAAGTTTTTTATATATTTTTTATAGAAACCTAATTTCTTTTTGTATTTTATTTTGCGCGCCGAATAATTCAAATATTTGATCGGAATATTCTCATCTAAGGAAACCTCATAAAAACATTTTCCTCTGGTATTCCATCCCATTTTAGATAAATAGTTAGCCGCTGAAGCAAAAGAATCTTCTGGTGACCTTAAATCAATCAAACTATCGTTATTATAATCTATTGCGTTATTTTTAATTGTGGAAGGCATAAATTGAAAATTACCAAAAGCTCCAGCCCATGATCCATAAAGCTCTTCTGGTTTTATTTTTTTACTGTCTATAAGTTTTAACGCAATTATTAATTCTCTGGTAAAAAAATCACTTCTTCTCTTGTCGTAACTTAAGGTTGCTAAAGAAGATAATATATCCATTTTACCTAAATATTTACCAAAATTCGTTTCTATTCCCATCAAAGATAAAAGGAGTTCTTTTTCAACTTTAAATTTTTTTTCAACTTCACTTATTAAGGCAGAGTTTTTTTTATAAGTTTTAACTCCTATATCTACTTTTTTTGAATTTGCTCTCTTGCTAACATATGTAAATGTGTCTTCATAAAATTCAGGTTGGTATCTATCGTATTCAATAACTTTAGGCAGAAATTTTAAATTATTAATAGTTAGAGATAAAGTTTTTTCACTAACATTTTGGGAAATTGCATAACTATAAAAATCTATTTTCCATTCATCAAAACTTTCATTTGCGTAAACTTTGTTTAAATTAGATAAAATAAAAAAAAATATTATAATAAATTTAATTTTTTTCATTAATTTAACTTTTTAAAAAATCTGTCATATCTAATTATATTGGGCCATTTCCAAAATTGAAATATGCTTCCTTTTCTACTGTTAGATGAAAAAAATAAAAGCTGAGC
>CACLIZ010000015.1 GCA_902607115.1 uncultured Pelagibacteraceae bacterium
TTTTTTCTTGTATATAAAATCTATTTGGAGAAATACAAACTTGACCATTATTTCTAAATTTTGATGTTATTGCCATATCTGTAGCTTTATTAATATCTGCATCATCAAAAACAATAAAAGGTGAATGACCACTAAGCTCCATTGTAACTCTTTGAACTTTATCCGCAGCTTGTTTTAAAATTAATTTACCAACTCTAGTAGAACCAGTTACAGATATTTTTTTAATTATGTCAGATTTTATTAATTGTTCAGCAATTGCGGGTGGATCTCCTGATAACAAATTTACTACACCAGCCGGCACACCAGCTTCTTTACAAATATCAACTAACTCCATTACACAGCCAGGAGTAATTACATCAGGTTTACAAATAACAGAACATCCTGCAGCTAATGCTGTAGAAATTTTTCTTGAAGCTAAAACAAGAGGAAAATTCCAAGGAACCAAAGCTGCAACAACTCCAACAGGCTGATAATAAACATGTACTCGTGTATCCGGTAATCTACTTTCAACTGTTTGTCCGTAAATTCTTTTTGTTTCTTCTGCATTCCATTCGAAAATATCTGCAGCTCCCCCAACTTCGCCAATTCCTTCAGCAAGAGGTTTGCCAACTTCAAGTGTTAACCATTTAGCAAGAATTTCTTTTTTCTCTCTCATTAAGTCTGCGATTTTTCTAATAATATATGATCTTTGCCAAGGAGCGGTATTACGCCATATCTTTAATCCTTTTTCCGCTGACTTTAATGCTTTTTCAACATCCGCTGAACTTGCTTTAGAAGCTTTTCCGATTAGTTCTTCTGTAGCAGGATTAATTACATCATAAGTTTCTTTTTTTTCGGCTTGTTGCCACTTCCCATCAATGAACTGTCCAAATTTACTATACATAATCTTATTTTATGGTTTACTATTTGAGATATTTTCTTTTAAAATATAACTTTAATTATGAAAAAAATAAAGCTTACTTGTGCCCATGCTGTTGTAAAACATCTAATTGCACAAAAAATATTAATTGATGGTAAAAAAGAGCCACTATTTGCTGGAGCATTTGGAATTTTTGGCCATGGAAATGTTGCTTGTTTAGGTCAGGCGCTTGAAGAAAATAAAGACAAACTTCCTACATGGAGAGGTCACCACGAGCAGAATATGGCTTTAACAGGTGTGGCTTACGCAAGAGCAAAAAGAAGAAAACAAATATTTATAGCTACAAGCTCAGTTGGACCTGGGGCAACAAATATGATCACTGCATCTGCCGTTGCAATGAGCAATAGATTGCCAATATTATTTCTTCCAGGGGATACATACGCAAATAGAATGCCAGACCCAGTTCTTCAACAAGTTGAACATTTTAATAATCCTGGGATAACAGTAAATGATGCTTTTAAATCAGTAACAAGATATTTTGATAGAATAACTAGACCAGAACAAATTTTACAATCATTACCAAGTGCAATTCAAACGATGTTAGACCCAGCAGACTGTGGTCCAGCATGCCTTTCATTATGCCAAGATATACAAGGTGAAACTTTTGATTATCCAGAAGAATTTTTTAAAGAAAGAATTCATAATATAAGAAGACCGAGACCAGATGATTTTCAAATTAAAGAAGCTGCAGATAAAATAAAAAGTTCAAAGAATCCAATTATTATTTCAGGTGGTGGAGTATTTTATTCAGAGGCAATGGATGATCTCGCAACATTTGCATCTAAACATAATATTCCTGTAACTCAAACTGTTATGGGATATTCTACAATGAAAAGAGATCATTCTCACTTTCTAGGACCAATAGGAGGACTTGGTGGTAAAGCTGCTAATAATTTTGCAAAAAAAACTGATCTTGCAATAGCAGTGGGTACCAAACTTGGAGATTTTACAACTGGATCTTGGGCAAATTTTGAAAATCCAAATTTTTCATTAGTTTCTGTAAATGTAACTAGATTTGATGCAAGTAAACATATGGCTCAATCAGTTGTAGGAGATGCTAAAGTTTCTTTAAAAGAGTTATCACAAGCTCTAGGAGATTGGAAAGCGTCGGATGATTGGTACAAGAAATCTAGAGAAGAACTTAAATTATGGAATGAGTACGTTGATAAAGAAAGTGGTCCAACAAATCAAAAAGTTCCAAGCTACGCTCATGCGGTGGGTGCAGTCTATAGAAATTCAGATCCAACTGACATTGCTGTAACGGCAGCAGGAGGATTAGTTGGCGAAGTTGTTCAAATATGGAGACCAAGAGAGTTAAATACACATGAAACCGAATGGGGCTTTAGTTGTATGGGTTATGAAATTTCAGGATCTCTAGGTATAAAAATGGCAAATCCCAATAAAGAAGTTATCACTTTTATTGGAGACGGTTCATATCTACTTTATAACTCTGATATTTATTCATCAGTAATAACCGATAATAAACTAATTATTATTATTTGTGATAACGGGGGACATGCGGTTATTAATAGACTTCAATTGTTTAAAGGTGGTAAAGAATTCAACTGTTTATTTGAAAGCTCAAAAAACACTAGCCTTACAGGAATAAATTTTGCACAACATGCCGCAAGTATGGGAGCTAAATCAGAAGAAGTTTCTTCTATATCAGAATTAGAAGAAGCATTTAAAAGAGCAAAAAAATCTAAAGTTACTTATGTTATTTCTATAAAAACCCATTCTCACCAATGGTTAGAAGGTTCTTCGTATTGGGAAAGTCCTACTTTAGAAATTCCAAAAACCAAAGAGAACAAAGAAGCATTAAAACTTCACAACGAAGGTAAAGCTAAACAAAGACAAGGTGTTTAAAGCTTTTTATGAATAAAGTTTTTAAAGTTGGTCTAATAGGCTGTGGACATATCGCTGAAACATATTTTAGAGCTCATAAATATTTTAATAATTTTAAAATAATAAAATGTGCTGATATTATAGATAGTGCTGCAAAAAAATGTGCATCTAAATATGGAATAAAAGCTTTAAGTGTAAAAGAATTATTAAAAGATAAAGAAATTGAAATAATTTTAAACCTTACAATTCCCAAAGCACACTATGAAGTGGCAAAAAAATCTCTCTTGCATAACAAACATGTTTATTCAGAAAAACCAATGGCAATTAATTTAAAAGATGGAAAAGAGTTATTAAAAATAGCAAAAAGAAAAAAATTATATATTGGCAATGCTCCTGATACATTTTTAGGGGGTGGAAATCAAAAATCTAAAGAAATCATAGAAAAAAATTTAATTGGAAAGATTAATTTAGGAAATGCAATATTCGCATTTCCTGGAGTTCAATCTTATCATCCAAACCCCGAACCATGGTTCGCAAAAAAAGAAGGTGGACCAGTAATTGACATGGGACCTTATTATCTTACAGCATTAGTAAATTTATTAGGACCAGCCAAAGAAGCAACCGGTAGTATAATAAGAGGTGTAAAAAAAAGAATTATAGGAATAGGTCCAAAAAAGGGAAAAAAATTTAAAGTCAATTGCCCAACAACTTACCTAGCAACAATAGTTTTTGAAAACAATACTGTTATTAGATTAACTTTATCATTCGACGTAATAGCTCATCAAAGAAATCATATAGAATTTTATGGAACCAAAGGTTCAATTATTGTTCCTGATCCCAACATGTTTGGTGGATCTGTTTTTGTATGTAATAAATTAGGACAAGATTGGAAAGAATATAAAACAAATAAAACACCTCTAGGAAAAATAAATATTAGAGGAAAAAGTTTAAGAGCAAATGAATCACCCATTAATGCAAACTACAGAGGTGCAGGACTGGCAGAGATGGCTTATTGTATTGAAAATAAAAAAACACATAGATGCAATGGTGAGTTGGCATTACATGTATTAGATATTATTCAATCAACTATGAAAGCATCTATTATTGGAAAAAAACAAAAAATCCGCACAACATGTAAAAAACCAATACAGTTTAGTTTAAAGGAAATTAAAAAAATATTAAAATAATTTATGCAGATAGGAATAGATTTAGGTGCTACAAAGATAGAAAGTGTTGTTTTATCCAACGACGGGAAAGAACATTTTAGAGAGAGAGAACCTTCACCACAAAGTTACGAAGAAACTATAAATATAATAAAAAAAATTGTTATCAATATAGAAAAAAAATTTAAAAAAAATTTTAATGTAGGTCTATGTCATCCAGGTGCAATAATCCCTGAAAGTGGTAAACTCAAAAATGCAAATAATTCAGCATGGTTAAACAACAGAACATTGCAAAAAGACATATCTAAAGAACTTAACAAAACTGTTTACTGTGAAAACGATGCAAATTGCCTTGCTTTGTCAGAATCTATAGATGGATCTGCTAAAAATTATAAGACAGTTTTTGGCTTAATACTTGGATCAGGTTGTGGAGGTGGTTTTGTTATTAATAAAAAAGTAATCATAGGAGCAAATAATCATGCTGGCGAATGGGGGCATAACCCATTACCTTATCTCGGATTAATGGATGATGAAGTTTCTACATTATCAAAAGCCAGTATAATGGTGCCCAACATTTCAATTGAAAAATATATTTCAGGAAAAGGTTTGGAAAGTTTGTATTATGAAAAATATGGAAAAAATATTAATGCTTATGAAATATTTAAAAATTATGATGAAAACAAAAAATTTATTGATAATTTTTACAATCGACTATCAAGAAGTTTATCTATCTTAATAAACATAATTGATCCAGAAGCTATAGTCTTTGGCGGAGGATTATCAAATGAAATTAAAGATCTAAATTTGATAAAAAAAATGACAGCAAATTTTGCAGGAGTTAAAAACATAAATACAGCATTTATTAAACCAATGTATGGTGATGCAAGTGGAGTAAGAGGAGCGGCAAGATTAGGAGAAAAATAAAAAGATGAAATTTTTAAGGTTAGGAAGTAGAGGTAAAGAAATACCAGCAATTATAGATAAACAAAATAATTTCAGAGATTTATCTTCAATAATTGAAGATTTTAAACCTGAAACATTAAATTTTAATACAATTCAAAAAATTCAAAGTTTAGATTTATCAAAACTTTCTATTATTTCTAAGGATCAAAGGATTGGATCCTGTATAAAAAACCCAGGAAAATTTGTGGCAATAGGGCTAAATTATTCTGATCATGCAAAAGAAACTGGTCTTGAGGCTCCCAAGGAGCCGATCGTATTTATGAAGGCACCAAGTTGTATAACTGGACCTAATGATAACATTGAACTAGTTAGCTATTCTAAAAAATTGGATTGGGAAGTTGAGTTAGGTATTGTTATTGGAAAAGAAACAAAAAATATTGAAGAAAAAGATGCGCCAAATCATATTCTTGGATATTGCATAGTTAATGATCTTAGCGAAAGAGAATGGCAAATAGAAAAACTAGGACAATGGGTTAAAGGAAAATCACATGACACTTTTGGTCCGATAGGCCCTTATCTTGTTACAAGCGACGAAATTTCGGATGTTAATAACTTAAATCTAAGTTTAGATGTTAATGGAGAAAATATGCAAAAAGGCAACACAAATAGTATGATATTTAATGTAAATTTCATTACATCTTATTTGAGCAAATTTATGTCTCTACAGGAAGGCGATATTATAACTACAGGCACTCCTCCAGGTGTAGGCATGGGAAGAAAACCACAGATCTTTTTAAAATCTGGCGATACCATGAGATTATCTATTGATAATTTAGGAGAGCAAAATTCTAAAGTTGTAACTATCTAATTAGTAAAAATTTATGACTGAATTATTTATAGCTTTTGGGGCAGGATTAATAAGTTTTTTATCTCCATGTGTATTACCATTAATACCAGGTTATATTTCTTATATTTCTGGGACTACATACAGCGAACTTTCGGAGACAAAAGTTAAAGTTTATCCATTAATATTTTTTACATTAGGTTTTTCAATTGTATTTATTCTCTTTGGTGCCGCCGCTACATTTATAGGTAAATTATTCTTAAATTATTCTAATGAATTAAGAATTATTGCAGGATTAGTAATACTTATTTTTTCATTTCATATTTTAGGTTTTTTGAATTTAAAAATTTTTAATTATGAAAAGAGATTTCAAGTTTCTAATAATAATAGTTTTTTTGGGCCTATTTTATTAGGAATGGCCTTTGGTTTTGGTTGGACTCCATGCATTGGTCCAATTTTGGGATCCATACTAGTTTTAGCCACAACAGAAGAATCTTTATCGAAAGGCATAATCCTTCTAACTTTTTATTCATTAGGACTGGCAATTCCTTTTGTTATTTCAGGATTGCTCATACAAAAATTTATTAATGTATCAAAAAAATTAAAATCAAAAATGAAACTTATAGTAAACATTAGTGGATATTTGTTGTTAGTAACTGGAATTTTGATTTTAACAAATCAGTTACAGGCTTTAGGTTTTTATTTAATTGAATATTTTCCTATTTTACAAAAACTTGGTTGATTATTTTTTATCTGGTTTAGTAAATACTATCAACATTACTCCAATAATAATCACAGCCCCACCAATAAATAATTCTTTAGTTGGCTCCTCTCCCAAAAGAAAAATTGCAGCCAATAGCCCAGTGGGAGGTATACCCATGGTTACTATAGGTAATACTTTGTACAATGGATTATTTTTTAAAACATAATAGAAACAGCCGTAAGTTATTGGCTGCATAATAAATCCTAAATAAATTGCAATCATCCAGCTTTCAAAACTTGCAGCTTTAAAATAGGTAATTGGATTACCATCAAATGTAGCAGACAGTCCTATTAATATTGGACCAGAAAATAGTCCTAACCAAGCTACAAGAGCTAGTGGGTTTATTTCCTTGCTTAATGGTTTTACCAGAACTTGTCCTAAAGCCCAAACACCTGACCCTATAATTACTAAACTTATACCTAAAAATTTACCATCCAGATTAGGTGATCCAGTTAAAACATAAACTCCAACAAATGCTATACATATTCCTATTAAAGCTCTTAGTGTTGGTTTTTCTTTAAGTATAAAATAAGCAAAAACAACTCCAAAAGGAACTTCGGTTTGAACTAACAATACAGCAGCTGATGCATCAATTAAATTTAAACCAGTATAGGTAATACTGTACTGCATTGTATTAGCTATTAGAGATACAATAAATATTTTTTTAAGAAATTCTTTTGGTATTGGAAACCACCAAATTAATAATGATGCTACAAAAGTAAATCGTAAACCCATCAATAAAAAAGGAGGGAGATGCTCCATTGCCGGCTTAGCAATAACAAAACCAAAACCTAAAAAAATTGGAACTAACGCAGCGATAAGTGAATCTCGGAGCGTCAAAAATTAAATTTTCTTTTGAGATATCTTAATTTACCTTCTGTACTATCAAAATCTAAATAACAGCCTTGCAAAAACCTATTTCCTTCACTTGGATTATATGAGGTTCTTCCATGCAGTAATCTGTGATTATCCATCATCATCAGATCTCCCGGCATTAGTTTGAACTCTATTTTGTATTTATCAGAATTATATAATTCAGATAAATATTTTCTTGCTTCATAATATAGTTCTAATTCTTTTTTGTCTAAGATTGGGACATAATCAAGTCTTGTGCTAAACCTTACACTTTTAAATCTTTTATTTTGATCAAGATGAATTAATTCTGACCAACTTTCTAAAATAACATCTTTATCAACAAACCTAAATCTCACTTTAACAGATGACAATATATTGTAATAATCTGGTTTATTTTTTTTGATATACTCACTAACAGTATATCCATCTACTAATGTTGAATATCCTCCATTTACTTCATTTTCTATACAATGAAGTATTTGAATACATGGTGGAAGAGGATTTCTATATGGATTATCTGTATGAGGTGTTAAATGAAGACTTGTATAAGCTAAATCATTAGGGTTTGATTTTGATTTGACATCAAAATGTTCTCCAAAATTTGTTCTTTTTACACTTCCTATAGAGTTTCCAAATTTTATTAGAAAATTATTTTCTACAGGTATATTTTTAATAATTACAAACCCGTATTTGTAAAATGATACCAACATATTGTACATTTCTTTTGACTCAAAAAAATCTTCATAATATTCAAAACTTTTAATGTTTTTTAGATTACAGTCCCATTGAATTTTTTCTATTTCATCTAGCTCATTATCAATTCCCGAAAATTCCGATGACAATTTATTAATTTCGAATTTTGAAACTATTCCATCATTAAATTTAATATTTAGATAATCTCCTTCTAAATTAGCCTCATCAATATCTACATGAAAATTCAATGTAGCTGGATCGAATAATCGTTGCTGAGTTCCAGGGTCTAAATGATCACTTTCACCAACTCTTTCTCTTAACCAAAAAGGATGAATTTCTTTTTTTGATTTTCCATTGTTTAAAATAACTTTTTTATTATTTATAAGTTCAATTTTCATCTAACCCCAAGGATTATTTAAAATTTAACTTTAATCAAGATAAATTAAATAGTATGAACTTATGATGAACTCTAAAAATTATAAGACTTACTCAAAATTTTTAAAATCATTAGCATTTAAATTAACTAGATTTTACTTCAAAAAATTGGATAAAAAATTTACAGTATACAATAAGCTTAAAGGAAAAGGTTATGACCCTGTCACAACATCAGATAAAGCTTTTGAAAAATTTATTAGAAAAGAAATAAAAATAAAATTTCCGACTCATCAAATAATAGGAGAAGAATTTGGAAAAAGTAAAAGTAAAAGCGACTTTGCGTGGATAATAGATCCTATAGATGGAACAAGATCTTATGTTTCAGGAAATCCCACTTGGAGCAATTTAATTTCATTAAACTATAAAGGCATACCGTTACTTGGTCTCGCTAATTTTCCAAAATTAAAAAAATTTTATATAAATGAAAATAAAAATGCGGCTTATGTTTACGAAAATGGAAAAAAAAGAAAATTAAAAGTAAATAAAAAAATTAATTTTAATAATGTTAAAGTTTCAGCCGCTTTTCATGGATGGCTTCCAATTAAAAAGCAATTAAAAATTACAAAATTTATAAATAAAATGCAATTCCCATGTTTTGATGCATTAACTTACGCTCAACTTGCCGAAGGTAGAGTTGATGTAGTAGTTCAGTGTGCAAATAAAATTTGGGATATTCATCCATTAATTCCTATAATAAATGCTGCTGGAGGTGTTGTCACAACCTGGGATAACAAAGATCCTGTATTAGCTGGCAATATTGCTGTTTCAAATAATAAAAATAATCATCTTAAAATTCTAAAACTTCTTAAGCCAGCTTTAAAATGAAAGAAGTAATTATTTTACAACATATTAAAATCGAAGATCCTGGATACATCAAAGATCTAATGTTTAAAGATAATGTTAATTTAACAACAATTGAGTTAGATGAAGGAGAAAAAATTCCAAAAGATTTAAAAAAATTCGATGCTATGTTTTGTATGGGTGGACCAATGGATACTTGGATGGAGAGAGATTATCCATGGTTAATTGAAGAAAAAAAAAAGATAAAAGAATTTGTTATAAATTTAAAAAAACCATATTTAGGTTTTTGTTTAGGTTGTCAATTATTGGGTGAAGTTGTTGGAGGCAAAGTTGTTAAATCTAAACCATCTGAAATTGGTATTTTGGATATAGATTTTATTAAATCAAAAAATAACGATCAGCTCTTCTCAACTTTTCCAGATAAAATCAAATCTTTGCAGTGGCACTCGTATGAAGTTATAAATTTAGAAAAAAACAAAGATGTTACTTTATTAGCCTCATCTGCAGTTACTAAATATCAAATTTTTAGATATCAAAAACATGCTTATGGAATTCAATTTCATATCGAAATTAAAGATACAACAGTTAATGAATGGGGATGTGTACCTGAATATAAGTTGGCGCTTGAAAAAGAGCTTGGATCAGGTGCGTTAGAAAAGTTTGATCTTGCAGCCAGAGAAAATATGTCAAATATGAATAAATACTCACAAATATTGTACAATAACTTCAAAAAATTAGCTGAATAAATCATCTTTCCTTTTTAAATATTTATAAATACACTTTTAAAAAAAAAATATTGGAGGGAAAATGAATTTAAGATTTATATCAAGAATTCTCCTGGCTGTTTTTCTTATTTTTGCATCAAATACTTCATTTGCAAAAGTAATTAAATGGTCAATGCAGGGAGATAGTTTAACACTAGATCCTCACGCACAAAACGAAGGTCCAACTACTCAAGTATCAAGACAAGTTTACGAAGCTCTTGTAACAAGAGGACTGGACATGTCAATTGGACCTCAATTAGCAACTAAATGGAAAGCTGTTGATCCAAACACATGGTACTTCTTTTTAAGGAATGATGTTAAATTTTCAAATGGTCAAACAATGACATCTGAAGATGTTGTATTTAGTATATTAAGAGCAAAACAACCTACATCAGATTTTAAAGAATACATTAGTACTATTTCAGGAGTTAAAGCGATTGATGATTATACGATTCAAATAAAAACTAGTAAACCAAACCCGATACTTTTAAACCAATTGTCAAATATATTCATTATGTCTAAGCAATGGTCAAATGAAAATTTTGCAGTTGCTCCTCAAAACTGGGATGCTGGGCAAGAAACATTTTCAGCAGTTAATGCAATGGGTACTGGTCCATTTAAAATTACTTTAAGAGAACCAAATACAAAAACTGTTTTCAAAAAGAATAAAAAATGGTGGGGTAATGTCGAGCATAATATAACAGAAATACATTTGTTGCCGATCAAAAATGCTGCAACAAGGGTTGCTGCTTTATTATCAGGAGAAATTGACATAGTAACTGATGCTCCTGTTCAAGATTTAGCACGTATTTCATCTTCAGCTGGACATAAAGTTGAAAGCACTCCTCAAATGCGTACTATTTTTCTAGGAATGGATCAGGCTGCTGATCAATTAAGATCAGGAAATACTGGCGATAATCCTTTTAAGAAAAAAGAGGTAAGACAAGCCCTGTATCAAGCAATTGACATAGAAGCTATCAAGAAAAAAGTTATGAGAGGTTTAAGTGAACCAGCAGGAATAATAACTTTCCCAGGTGTTACTGGTTACACTAAAGAACTTGATAAAAGATTGCCTTACGATGTTGAAGCTGCAAAAAAATTATTAGCAGATGCTGGTTATCCAAATGGTTTTAATGTTGAGCTTAGATGTCCAAATGACAGATATGTAAATGACGAAGCTATTTGTACAGCTGTTGTAGGTATGCTTGGAAAAATAGGTGTTAATGTAAACCTTTTTGCACAAACTAAAAGTAAACACTTTAAAGAACTTAAAGATAACCAAGGTGATTTTTATATGCTAGGTTGGGGTGTTCCAACTTTAGACAGTCACTATGTGTTCCATTATTTATATGAAAGTGGAGCAAGCTGGAATAAAGTTAACTTTAGTAATGCAGACGTAGATGCTGCAATTAGAGTAATGGAAGGTGAAGTTGATCTAGAAAAAAGAAATGCCGCAATAGCTAATGCTTGGAAAATTGTAAAAGATGATATTGCTTATCTTCCTTTACATCACCAAGTAATTTCTTGGGCATCTAAAACAAACGTAGATGTTCCTATAAGACCAAATAATGAACCGTTATTTAGGTTTTCTAGAGTAAATTAAATTAATATTTTACAAGCCCTTTTTTAAAAAGGGCTTGTAATTCAAGTTTTCATAAATTGATAAAGTATTTTTTTAAACGTCTGTTTCAATCGACGATCGTAATGTTGATTGTTGCTTTTGTTTCATTTTCATTATTTAATTTTGTTGGCGACCCAATTAATAATATGGTTGGTGAAGAAACATCAGATGAAGAAAGATCTGAACTAAGAGAGTCTCTAGGTCTTAATGATCCAATACATATTCAATTTTCTAGATTTGTAGTTAATGCAACAAAAGGTGAATTTGGAATATCTTATCAATTAAGAAGACCAGTTTCTGAATTAATTTCTGAAAGATTGCCAGCAACAATTGAGCTTGTTTTAATTTCTGCATTAATTGCACTGGTATCTGGTACTTTATTAGGTGTTTATACGGGCATAAATAGAAAAGGCTTTTTAAGTGATGCCATATTAGCTATTTCTTTATTAGGTGTTTCGCTCCCAACATTCGTAATTGGTATATTATTTATTTATCTTTTTGCTGTAATTTTGGGAATATTACCTTCTTTTGGGAGAGGAGAAGTTGTTAGTCTTGGTTATTGGTCCACAGGTTTTTTAACTTTATCTGGAATAAAAGCTATAATTCTTCCTTCTGTAACTCTTAGTCTTTTTCAAATGACTTATATCATCAGACTTGTCCGAGCAGAAATGATGGAGATATTACAAACCGACTATATTAAATTTGCAAGAGCAAGAGGTATAAGTGAAAAAAGTATTCATTATAAACATGCATTAAAAAATGGATTAATACCTGTAATTACAATTGCGGGAATAAACATTGGTACCTTAATTGCATTTTCAATAATTACAGAAACAGTTTTTCAATGGCCAGGTATGGGATTTTTATTTATTCAAGCAGTTCAATTCGTAGATATACCAATTATGTCCGCTTACCTAGTTTTCATAGCATTTGTTTTTGTAATGATAAATTTCATTGTAGATATTTTGTATTACTTCATCGATCCAAGAATTAGAGTTAAATCGGAGGCAGTAAGTGGATAATAAAAATTTAACATTATTAAACAGAATAAAAGATAGTGATATTTACTTTAGTTTTATAAAATCACCTACGGCTATACTTTCTACTATTATACTAATTATAATTTTCTTTTGCTCTTTTTTTGTTGAATTTGTAACGCCATACAATCCATTTGACCCATCATCATTATCTTTAATGGATGCATTTACCCCTCCTTCGTGGACCGAGGAAGGTCTTGCTAAATTTATTTTAGGAACTGACGGTCAAGGTAGAGATATGTTGGCGACAATTCTTTATGGAGCAAGAATTTCTTTAATTGTTGGTTTTTCTGCAGTTATATTTGCCTTAGTTTTGGGAGTAGGATTAGGATTAAGCGCAGGATATTTTGGAGGAAGATACGAAATGATTGTTATGAGATTAACAGATGTACAATTAACTGTGCCAAGTATTCTAATGGCTCTTTTAGTTGATGGAATTGCACGTGGAATTATTTCTAGGGAATTACATGATGAAATGGCAATTTATGTTTTAATTTTTGCAATTGGAATTTCTGAATGGCCTCAATTTGCAAGAGTGTCTAGAGCCGCGACTTTGGTAGAAAAAAATAAAGATTATGTTTCTGCCTCAACAATTATTGGTGTTTCAAATATAATTATTATGTTTAAGCATATTTTACCAAATATAATGAGACCAGTTCTAGTAATTGGAACAATAGGACTTGCGCTTGCAATAATAGCTGAAGCTACACTAAGTTTTTTGGGAGTTGGAGTTCCCCCAACAACACCTTCATTAGGTACATTAATTAGGTTAGGAAATGATTTTTTATTTTCAGGAGAATGGTGGATTACATTTTTTCCTGCAATATTTTTAGTTATATTAGCATTTTCAATTAACCTTTTAGGAGATTGGATGAGAGATACTCTTAATCCAAAACTTAACTAATGGCATTTTTAAAAATAAATAATTTAAGCGTTAACTATGAAATGCGAAGAGAAACAATTTATGCAGCAAAAGAAGTAAATATAAATGTTGAAAAAGGTGAAATACTTGGCTTAGTAGGAGAATCTGGATCTGGAAAAAGCACTGTTGGTAATGCAATAATAAATCTTATAGACGAACCTGGTAAAGTATCTGGTGGATCAATAATTTTAGATGGAACTGATATTTATGAAAAACCAGAGAATATTCTTAAATTAAGAGGGAAAAAAATAGGTCTTATTTTCCAAGATCCACAAACATCTTTAAATCCTATACTTACAATAGGTGAACAATTAATTGAAACAATTCAAACTCATTTAAAATTAACTACCGAAGAAGCAAAAAATAAAGCTATTAAATTATTAAAAGAAGTTGGGATAAAAGATGCTGAAACTAGATTTAATAATTATCCCCATCAATTTTCTGGAGGAATGAGACAAAGAGTTGTTATTTCATTAGCTCTTTGCTGTGAACCAGAACTTCTTATTGCTGATGAGCCAACAACAGCATTAGATGTATCAATACAGTCTCAAATATTAGATTTAATTAAAACATTAACAAAGGAAAGAAATTTAGCAGTTATATTAATTACTCATGATATGGGAGTAATTTCTGAAACAACAGACAGAGTGGCAGTTATGAAAAATGGAGATTTAGTAGAAATTGGTCCAACTAAAGAAATATTAACAAAACCAAAAGAGATTTATACAAAAGCACTTGTAAGTTCTGTTCCTCCTACCAATAAAAAAATAAATAGATTTAAAATTATTGAAAAGGAAAACAAAATTGAAGGTGAAACTAATATTAAAATTTTAAACAGATGGACCAAAAAAGACATTATTGATCAAGATTTAGTTAAGATTAAAAATTTAAGCAAAACATTTGATGATAATTTTTTTACAGAAAGTTCAAAAAATTCTGTAATGGCTGTAGACGATGTATCATTTAATATAAAAGAAGGAGAGTCGTTTGGGTTAGTTGGTGAAAGTGGAAGTGGTAAATCAACAATAGCGAAAATGATTGTTAATTTATACAGCCCAAGCGCTGGAGATATTAATTTTGACAATGTTTGTATAACTAAAATTAAAAATAATAAAGAAATGATGAAGTTTAGAAAACAAATTCAAATGATATTTCAAGACCCTTATTCATCTTTAAACGGAAGATTAAAGGTTAAAGAAATAGTTTCAGAACCTATAAAACTCCATAATCCTTCAATTAGTTCTAAAGATTTAGATAGTTATATTTATGATTTACTAGAATCTGTAGAACTAACCCAGCAATCTGCGGAACGTTATCCACATGAATTTTCTGGAGGCCAAAGACAAAGAATATCAATTGCAAGAGCTCTTGCAACTCAACCGAGACTTCTTGTGTGTGATGAACCAACTTCCGCTCTAGATGTAAGTATTCAAGCGCAAATATTAAATTTATTAAAAGATTTACAAGAACAATTAAATTTGACAATCTTATTTATTAGTCATGATTTACCAGTGGTAAGACAAATGTGTGATCGAATAGCAGTATTAAAAAATGGAAAGCTCTGTGAGATTTCAAAAACTGAAGAGTTGTTTAAAAATCCGTCACATGAATACACAAAAGAGTTGCTAACTCTAATGCCAAAAATTGAGTCAATTTATAACTAATGAAAAAAATAAAAGGGGGAAGTAATGGAAAAATATAGTGGACGTTGTAGATGTGAAAAAGTGACTTATAAAATAAATGGTGAGCCAACTTGGAAGGTTAATTGTAATTGCAACTGGTGTCAAACTACAAGTGGTAGCGCATTTAGATCATTTGTATTGTTCAAGCAAGAAGATGTTAAGTTTCTTGGAGATCGTCCCGCTTTTTATGAAGATACAACAACTGAACACGGTAGACCAATGATAAACTTATTTTGTTCTAACTGCGGTACTCAAGTTGGGATTAAACTTCCTAGTAGCGAGACTCAGCACATCTCCATTGGCACAATGGATCAGCGAAAAAACATAAACATTACTTGTAATATTTGGGGACAGGAGGCTCTTAAATTTATAGGTTATTCAAAAGATGCTGAAGTCTATAAGACAGGTTATTGGAATGGTACAGGAGAAAAAATGGTGATAGAAAAATAAAAAAATAAGGAGGAAAAATACCAATGTTCAAAACAATCGAAGAAAAAGAAGCCACTGGAAAAGTCAAAGAGGTTTATGAAGATATAAAAGGCTCAAGAGGCATTACGGAAATTCCAAATTTTTGGAAGATGCTTGCGAATGACCCTAATGAACTTGAAAGATCATGGAATTCATTAAAACAAGTGATGAGAAAAGGAGCATTAGATCCTGTAACTAAAGAGTTAATTTACGTTGCAGTATCGATAACAAATGGATGTGAGTATTGCACAAGATCTCATTCATATGCAGCTAAAAAAAAAGGTGCAACTGATGAAATGATAAAAGAAATGATTTCTGTAGTTGGATTAGCAAATAAAAATAATAAATTAGTAGATGCTTATCAAGTAGAAGTAGATGAAATTTATAAATAATTAATCTATTGGGTAATTCCAAGCATCACCACCAACAACCTTTGAGATTGCTGAAAAATCTTTAGTATCATTTCCTTCTTCACAAAATTTATTATAGATTTCTAGAGCCATTTCTCCAAGTGGAGTAGAAGCATTAACTTGTTTTGCACATTCATTTGCTAATTTTAGATCTTTATTCATCATGCCTGCGGAAAATCCTGGCCGATAATTATTATTTGATGGAGTTCCTTCAATTAAACCCGGAAGAGGTGGATAAACAGATATTGGCCAACTATTTCCTGATGCATTTTTCATGATCTCATGTACTTTTTTAATATCTATGTTTAGTCTTTTTGCTAACATCAACGACTCAGAGGCCGCAATCATTGTAATACCAAGAGACATATTGTTACAAATTTTTGCTCCATTTCCACTTCCTAACTCTCCGGCATGAAATATATTTTTTCCCATTATTTTTAATAAAGGTAGAGCAACATCAAAAGCTTCTTTACTTCCTCCAACCATAATATTTAAAGTTGCTTTTTCAGCGCCCATAACACCGCCACTTACTGGAGCATCAATTATTTTAATTCCTTTTTCAGTAGCTTTTTTACCTATTTCAATAGAAGTTTTTATATCAATCGTAGAACAATCTATAAGAAGACAATTTTTTGATACTTTATTGATTAAACCTTTATCTCCTAGATAAATTTCTTTTGAATTTTTCCCTTCAGGAAGCATTGTGATTACAGTTGTGACTTCATTTGTAATTAGAGAGTTTAAATTTTCCACAACATCTAATTTTTTTTCTTTTGCCTTTTCGATCATGTTTTTTGAAACATCAAAGACTTTAACTTTTTTACCTGCTTTAACTAAATTTTGTGCCATTGGATTTCCCATATTTCCAACACCAATAAATGCGATTAACTCAGACATATTTTCCTCCTTCTATTTTGTAATTGTTTCAACGAATCTTTTTGCAATAGGTCCTACCAACAAAGAAGTAGCTATTGCAATTGGTAAACCAACTGACCAAGCTTTAAAAAATCTTTTTAGGTAATCACCATCCATACCTGTATTAATGTATGTAATTATCAAAGTCATAAACAAACTCATTCCAAAACCCATTATTAAAACAAAAATTAAGTTTGAGTATTTTTTTTTGAACATATCAATTTACTTTGCCTAGTAAATTTACGATTAAGACACCAGCTATAATTAAAAAAATTCCAATTAAACCATATATATTTGGTATTTGATTATATTTAATAATTCCAAATATAAGTATTGAAGCAACCGTAACAGCACTATAAGTGGCATATGCAAAACCAACTGGAATTGCCGACATTCCTTTTGCAAGCGAAAACATAGTTACACACATTAAAAGTAAACATGCAATACTTGGTGTTAATTTTGAAAATCCATCAGATATTTTTGCAAAACTATTTGCAGCTATTCCACATGATATAGCTACGAATAAAAAAATATATCCAGTAAGAGGTTTCATTAATTTGCTTTTCCTAATAAATTAACAATTAAAACACCAGTTATAATCAAAAAGAGACCAAAGATTGTATAAAGATCAGGAATTTGATTAAATTTATAAATTCCAACTATTGTTGTTGCTATAATGCATAATCCTGCAAATGAAGCGTAAGTAATTCCAACTGGGATTGTTTTCATAACGAGAGATAAAGTGTACATACATCCAACAATAGACATTGCCGTTAGTAAACTTGGTATTAATATTGTAAATCCTTGAGCTCCTTTTGCAAAACCATTTGCTGCAGTACCTAAAACTACTGCGATTATTAAAATAATATAAGCTGTGATATTTCCCATTACTTTTTTGACCAGTTTATAGCATCTTCCATTCTATCATCTCCCCAGAAGATTTCATTATTAACTATAAATGATGGGCTGCCAAAAATCTTATTTTTTCTTGCGCTATCAGTATTCGCCAAAAATTCTTTTTCTATTTCTCCAGAATTTGCTTTTGAAATTATTTTATCTTTGTCTAATTTAAGTTCAGAACATATTTCTGAAATATTAGGTTCTGTTGCCGGTTCTTTATTTTCCTGAAACCATCTTTTATAAGTAGCTTGAACATAATCAATTCCCCAACCTTCTTTTAATCCAAGTATTGCAAGTTTATTAGCTAAATCAAATTGCGTTAAAGGATAAGGAACAGGAGTTTTTGCAAAGAAACCATATCCTTCCGCACGTCTTTCTATATCTCTCCACATATATTCAACTTTATTTTTTTTATCTTTTGGAAAAGGAATATTATTCATCTCCTTCATAATTGCTCTTACACTGAATGGCTTCCAATTAAATTTTACACCATGCTTTTGTTCAACATCTAAAATTCTTGTTACAGAAAGATAAGTGTATGTACTTCCAATAGAGAAATAAAAATCAATACTACTCATTTAACTTAAAACACATCTAGCCGTAATTTTATTACCATCATGATCACGGACATAACCATAATAATTTCCATCAGACCTTACCCCTGGCGCTCCTTCATCAACAGCACCATTTTCTAATGCTGTTTTATGAAACATATTTACAGCTTCTTTTGTATCAGCGGACAAGGCAACCATTGTACCATTACCCGCTGTAGCATTTTTTTTATTATGTGGCTTTGTAATATAAAATTTTACTCCATCATCTTCGCTTGAACCATATCCAATATATCTTTCTGTTACGTTAACTCTTTTCATTCCAAGATGAGTTAATATAGCATCATAAAACTTACTTGATTTCTCAAGATTGTTAGTCCCAACCATTACAAAACCAATTGCTTTATTCATTAATAATACTTATTTAGGCATAGGTGTTGCGCCAGTTTCTAAAGAAATTATTTTTCCATCTTTGTATCTATAAACTGCCATTACAGCCTCTACGTTTCCATCATCAAATGTTACGAATGAATGGTGTATGCCAACTTCATCATTTTCATAAACCACTCTTGTTTTATCTTGTTTAATGTCACCACTCATCGCCCATTTGATTACATCAGCTTTACCTAAAGTATTACCTGATTTATGCATTGTAAATTTAAAATCATCATGCAAAAGTTCATTCATATCCGCTTCCTGCTTGTTTGCTATTGCAGCGGAATATTTTTCTAACATAGACATATTATTTTGCTCCTTCTACTATTATAAAATTTCCGACAGAATTATCTAA
>CACLIZ010000016.1 GCA_902607115.1 uncultured Pelagibacteraceae bacterium
AAATATTTTTCTTTCTTATCCTCGCGTATTAAAATTTTTATTTATTATATATTTTATTTTATCTTTTGGTCATCTGATAAACCTTAATGAGTCATATGATAAAACTATTTTTAAAGTCTGGACATTTATAATGATAATCTTTACGATTGATTTGTTAATTGAGTTTTATTTTGGTCAAAATATTCTTGGTAATAAATCTTATATGTATGGGAGGCTCTCAGGTTTTTTTGGAGATGAGCTCATTGCGGGATATTTTTATTTTGGATTTATTTTTTTTGGATTTGTCTATATTTATAAAAATTATAATTTAAAAATTATTTTTATATTATCTTTATTTTTATTAATTATTTTTGTTTCATTAGTGGTTGGTGAGAGATCTAATTTTATAAAGCTTTCGTTAGGTCTTTCTTTGCTAACTTTTATCATAATTGAAATTAAAACTTATAAAAAAATACTCTTCTCTTCACTAATAATTCTATGCTCTGTTGCCTTCATATCATCAGATAATTTACGATCAAAATCTTTAAGCTTTATAAAAGAGATTGGTGATGAGAAATATTATGTTAGATATTATGAACAATTATTACCTATATTTCAAGAAGATGGTTTTGATAAACTTTTAAAAGAAACAGAATATGGAGCACACTACGATACAGCATACAAAATTTTTGAAAGAAATAAATTGTTTGGCGTAGGAATAAAAAATTTTAGATTGGAAAGTAGCAAACCTATTTATTACAATAAAGAATATTTTTATACATTCAATAGATCTAAAACCCACCCTCATCAAATACATTTTGAATTGTTGTCTGAAACAGGCTTGTTTGGGTATATTAGTTTCTTAGCTCTATTTATTTACTCTTTCTTTCTTTCAATTAAAAACTATCTCGTATTTAGAAATTTTTATCAACTTTGTGCAATGATTTTTATTTTAGTGTCCTTCATACCATATCTTCCGAGTGGGAGCTTTTATTCGAGCTTTAATTCATCAATCTTTTGGTTAAATTATGCAATTATGATGGGCTACCTAAAAAAAAATTAAATTTTGAATTTAGATTTTAAACTATCAATAAGAAAACCTTTAACTGTATCTTTGGTCAAATTTGAAAAATTCTTTCCGAATTTTTCTATCTTATCAACAATTTTAGGTGGAACTGTAATAATATGGCACTTCAGTTGCTTGGCCTGAATATAATTATAAGGTTCCCTTGTGCTCGCCCAAAGAATCTCAACATTTTTATAATTTTTTGTAATTTTAATGCTCTCTTTAAATTCCGGAATTGGATCCTTGCCAACGTCACCCATTCTTCCTGCAAAAATTGATATAATAACTTTAGCTTTTTTATTAATTTTTTTTATAATTTGCCTAGTCTGTTTTGCTGTATAAACTGCAGTTATATTTAATTTAATACCGTTTGAATTAAGTTTTTTAATTACTTGTCCCATGAATTTACCTTTGGAATTTGTTACTGGAACTTTGACAAATACATTTTTGCCCCAACTGTTTATTTTAAAACCTTGGTGTATCATATCAATTGGTTCATCAGCGAACACTTCACAAGAAACTGGTTTATCGGTAATTTCTAGAATTTTCTTGCTATATCTTGAATAATCTCTAGCTCCAGCTTTTCTCATTAAGCTAGGATTAGTTGTAAAACCTCTAACTATTTTTTTTTTACTAAACTTTTTAATTTCTTTTATGTCAGCTATATCACAAAAAATTTTAGTCATTTTACAAATTCTTTACTATTTCTTCGGTCATTTTCTTTGCATCTGCAAATAACATTAATGTATTATCTCTGTAAAACAAATCATTATCTATGCCGGCATATCCGGGGGAAAGGCTTCTTTTAACAAAAAGAACAGATTTGCTCTTTTCAACATCTAATACGGGCATACCATATATTGGACTTTGTGGATCTGACTTGGCAGCAGGATTTGTTACATCGTTTGCTCCAATTACATATGCCACATCACAATTTGCAAAATCATTATTTATTTCTTCTAACTCAAAAACTTCATCATATGGAACATTTGCTTCTGCTAAAAGCACATTCATATGACCGGGCATCCTTCCTGCAACCGGGTGTATTGCATAAGAAACCTTTACTCCATTTTTTTTTAAAGCATCAACCATTTCTCTTAATGCATGTTGTGCTTGGGCTACCGCCATACCATAACCTGGAACAATTATAACTGAAGATGCATTTTTCATTAAAAAAGCAGCATCATCCGCATTCCCATTTTTAACAGGTTTTTGTTCTTTAGTTTTTGATAGTGATGTTTGGTCTGTAGCTCCCCATCCTCCTAAGATAACATTAAAGAATGACCTATTCATTCCTTTGCACATTATGTAAGAAAGTATTGCTCCGGATGAACCTACGAGCGCTCCAGTTATAATTAATGCTGTGTTTTCTAATGTAAAACCTATGCCTGCTGCAGCCCATCCTGAATAAGAATTGAGCATTGAAATCACGACTGGCATATCTGCACCACCTATTGGGATAATTAATAATATTCCTAATATAAAAGAAATCATAATTATACTCCAAAATAAATTGGTTGATTGTGTCTTGCATAAATAAAAAATCAGAACTACCACAGCAATCCCAAGAATTAGGTTAAGATAGTGTTGCCCTATAAAAGTTATTGGCGAGCCTGACATAATTCCTCTTAATTTTAAGAAGGCTATCACTGATCCTGTGAAGGTTATTGCGCCTATTGATACTCCTAAGGACATTTCTATTAAACTTGCAATTTTAATATTACCTTGAAAACCTAGATTGAATACTTCGGGGTTTAAGAAAGCTGATATAGCAACAAAAACTGCGGCTAGTCCAACCAAACTGTGAAAGCCGGCAACAAGTTCTGGCATCGCAGTCATTGGTATTTTGAATGCAATGAATGCTCCTATCGATCCTCCAATTAACAATAAAATAATTAGATATAAAAACCCTGTTGAGAAGTTTTCAACTGAAATAATAGTAACACCAATTGCTATAGCCATCCCAATTATCCCAAATAAATTTCCTTGTCTTGATGTTTCTGGTGATGAAAGACCTCTAAGAGCTAAAATAAATAGTACACCTGAAATAAGATAAAATACTGCTAATAAATTTGCTGAAATCATTTTTTATCTTTCTTTTTTTTTTTATACATAGCTAGCATTCTTTGAGTTACTAAAAATCCACCAAAAATATTAACTGCAGCTAAAATTATTGCTAAAAATCCGAAAATATTTGCTGTATCAAGTATATTCCCATTATCCCCCGCTAAAGCCGCTATAATAGCTCCAACTATAATTACCGAAGAAATCGCATTTGTTACTGACATTAATGGAGTATGCAAAGAAGGTGTTACGCTCCAAACAACATAATATCCAATAAAGATGGAAAGTATAAAAATGCTAAGTCTAAATATAAAAGGGTCTATTTCCATAAATTTATTTTATTATAGTTTTTGCAATTATTTCATCTTCTAAATTAATATTAATTTTTTTATTTTCTTTATCATATAAATTTGAAATAAAATTAAATACATTTTTTGCATAAAGACTAGAAGATGAATTTGGTAGTTTATTTAGAATATTTCTTTCCCCAATTATTTTGACATCATTTTTTACTATAGTTTTGTCTACCTCTGAAAATGCTACATTTCCTCCTTGAACTGCAGCCAAATCATAAATTACCGATCCGGGTTTCATATTTTTTAACATATTTTCTTTAATTATTAGTGGAGCTTTTTTTCCTGGTATTAAAGCTGTACAAATTACAATATCGATTTTTTTTAGTGTTTCAGTTAATAATTCTTCTTGTTTTTTTTTAAATTCATCAGATGCTTCTTTAGCGTACCCTCCTTCCGTTTCTAAATTTTCCGTGTCTTCTACAGTTAAAAAATTTCCACCTAAACTTTCTACTTGTTCTTTTGATGCCATTCTTACATCTGTTGCAAATACTATTGCCCCCATCCTTTTAGCAGTTGCTATTGCTTGAAGGCCCGCAACTCCAGCTCCAACTACTAAAACTTTTGCAGCAGGAATAGTTCCTGCCGCTGTCATCATCATTGGTATAGCTTTTTCATAAATAGAAAACGTCTCTACAACTGCTTTATATCCAGCTAAATTTGCTTGCGAAGAAAGTATATCCATAGATTGTGCTCTTGTTATCCTTGGCAATAAATCTAATGAAAAAATATTAACTTTTTTTTTTAATAATTCTTGAAGCTTATTTTGATTCTCGTAAGGATTAAAAACACCAACAATGATTTGATTTGATTTTAAAAGAGAATTTTTGTCATCATCTAATAAACCCATCTGAATTAGAATATCTGAATTATTTATTATTTTTGAGTCATCATTAAGAAATTTAACTCCATGTTCACTATATTCTTTTTCTTCAAAACCTAGATGCTTTCCATAGTTCACGCTTAATTGAATTTCGAATCCTAAACTTATATATTTTTTTGCTATCTCGGGAGTTATTGAAATTCTTTTCTCCAAATCTTTGTTTTCTGACACAGAACCTATTATCATAAAACCTTAAGATTACTTCTGTCTTGCTTTAAATTTTGGATTTTTTTTATTTATAATATAAACTCTACCTCTTCTTCTAACTAACTTTGAGTTTAAATCTCTTTTTTTTAGCGATTTAAGTGAACTGGCAATTTTCATAATTTATTTATTTTGAGATTTAATAAAGGAATTTATATAATCTTTCAAATATATTCTTCCAAATTTTTTATAAACTTTGTTGGAAAATGAAATATTGGTTAAAGCTGACGCATATCTTTCTCCTGCCCTTTTGGGCAAAAAAGATATTTTTGATTTAAACATTCTAGCAACCTCTAGTATTGAGTAATTTTTCTTATTGTAGATAGAGTAATGTCTACATTTATTTTTTTTCCAAGCATAATAACAGATTTTGACTGTGTCATAGATATGTGTAAATTTTCTAGACTGAGAGCCTGGACTTACAACTGTTAAGGGCAAACCTTTTTTATATTGATTCTCAAATATACCTATAACTGTTGCCATGTCTCCAGAACATATTTGCATCGGTCCATAAACATTGTAAAAATATATTACCTCATACTTAAAACCGAACCACTTTTTGAGATTATCAAGAAGTTCTAAATTCTTTGATTTTGTAAAAGCGTAAGGTGAAAGGTTTCTATCAGCTCCTTTATTTCCTAAACTTGCCGATGTTGCAGAATAAATTAATTTTATTTTATTATCTAAACAAAATTTAAATACTTCCTTTGTTCCAATTGTATTAGAATCATAACATTGATTAAATTTTTTAAAACTTTGATAAATTCTTGCAAATTCTCCAAAATGAAAAATAGAATTAATTTTTTTTGTAAATTTGTTTAAAATTGAGTTTATATTTTTTGTATTACCTTTTATATATTTGATTCTTTTATTTCTTAGATGGTTTTTTACTGTACCACTTGAATAATTATCGATGCTTATAATTTTAAAATTAGTATTTTTAATGAAAAAATTTATTAAATTTGATCCTACAAACCCAGCTCCACCAGTTACTACTATTAATTTTTTCATTAGGATTTGTTAGCCTGGCAATGTCCTACTCTTCCATGTCTTAAGACAAAGTACCATCGGCGCTGAAAGGCTTGACTTCCGAGTTCGGAATGGGATCGGGTATTACACTTTCGCAATAATCACCAGTTATTTGAGGATTGCTTAAAACTATTAATAAAACTAAGAGAAAATTATCAAATTTAAAATTTATAAAGTTGAGTATGGTGAATATTGAAGCTAATGAAATAATATAAAACAAATAATTGTTTTGAAAAAAAACATATGAAGATTTAAAAAAAATTCCTCCACCAGTATATTCATATTGATAATCAAAGAAAAAGACGCAAATCAAAAATAAGCAAACTGATAAAAATAGATTTTTATTTAAATTATTATTAAAATTTAGTTGAAAAATTTTTAAAAAATAAAATGGAGATATATAAAAAAAAATAATTGAAAAAATTAATAAAATATTATTAAAAATATTTTTGAATATTAAGTTTGAGCTTGCATCTAAATTTGTTGCGGCAGTTTTTAATAAAAAGTTTGTATCTAAAGACAATATATAAATAAACGCGGGTAAGCTTAAAAAAATATTTAAAATGATTATCCAAGCAATATTTTGAATATTATTTTTATAATAAATTGTAAATTTAATGAAAAAGAATAATGCAAATAAAGAAAAATTTGGACTTATATAAGCTGATAAAGATAAAAAAATAATATTTTTAATACAACTAATAAATTTTTTATTTTGCTCAAACTTTAAATATTGATATACGCTAATTGTAAAGAAAGCTAATCCCAATAATCTACTGTCTGGCCATATAGCAAGTGTTCTAAAAGTTGGTGAAATAAAAATTAAACTAACTAAAAAAAATATAATTATCTTATCTTTGATAACTAAATTAAGTGATTTAAAAAAATAAATAGGTAAGATTAAACTCAAATTTAAATGAATAAATCTTATAAAAAAATCACTAAAATTTAATTTTTCGAATAATGATAAAAAAATTATTAGTACGGGTGAGTGTCTTGTAGTGAATTTATCATAATTTATTAGTGTGTCATAAAAATTTGTACTAAAATTTTGAGATATTTCTTTTTGGTTTGTGTAGTCTATTATGGCTCCACCTGTTGAGTTTTCTCCAAGAAGTAGGCTTACTATTAATGATAAATATAGTAAAAATATAAATAGCAACCATTTTGAACTTTGGTCATATATTTTAGTTCCAGTATTCATTATTTATTAATAAACAAATCAAATTTTTTTAAGAAAAAATTGAAACTTGTTTAAAAATGTATATCAGATTAATCACAGAACACAAAAATGACTTTATCCTCAAATAAATTTAATAAATGTCTTTAGATTTTATAATATTTATATTTTTTTATTTTTTTGCTATATTTTCCACGCTTGGATATGGGCTTATAATTGAAAAAATCTTTAAAATAGAAAAATACAATCTTAATATTGGGTTTATAGGATTAATAGGAGTTTTATTTTTAATAACTTATTCCTATGCATCAAATTATATATTTGCACATGATTTATACCATAATGTTATATTTAACATTTTTGGAATAATTTTTTTTGTTTTTTATATAAATAATAAAAAAAAAGAATTTATAATTTTATCAATTATATTTACAATTTTATTAATAAGTTTTTTCCTTTTCAAAACTCATGATGATTTTCCATACTATCATTTTCCATATACTTATCATATAACACAAAATTCAACAGTTTTTGGTTTAGGTGAATTAAATCATGGATTTAAAACACCTTCATCAATATTTTTTCTTAACTCATTATTTTACTTACCAATTATTAAATATAATTTGTTTCAAATAGGAGCAGCTTTATTTTTTGGATTTTCAACTTTAATATTATTTTTAGATATTAAAAAAAGTTTAAAGTTAAAAGAAATTGATCCAGTTTTTTTTTTAAGACTTTTTTCATTAGCATTTATATTAGTATTTTTTTACAGGATTCAAGAACATGGTACAGACAGGTCCGCACAAATACTTTCACTTTTGTTTGTTATAGAGATTTTTAATTTAAAAAAAAATTACATCAACTTTAATTTATTTTTAAGTAAAACAATAATTTTATTAACTTTAATAATTGGTCTAAAATTATTTTTTCTATTATATTTAGTTTTTATTTTGCCTCTAATTTATTATTTAACAAAAGACTTAAAACTTAATTTATTAAAAAATTTATTAAATAATAAATTTTTTTATTTATCCCTTGTCAGTTTTATTTTTTATATATCTATATATTTCGTTAATACTGGTTGTTTATTTTTTCCAGTTTCATTCTCATGTTTTGAAAATTTTTCATGGTCAATTGATATTGATAGAATCAAAGCTTATAAATTACATTATGAGAATTGGTCAAAAGCTGGATCTGGTGCAGGATATCAAAATGAGGATCCACTAAATTATGTAAAACTTTTTAATTGGGTACCGAATTGGTTTGATAAATATTTTTTTAACAAAGTTTCTGATTTTATCTTAGGAATTATTTTTTTAGTAATATTATTTATTTGCTTTTTTTGTAGACAGAAAAATCCAATAAATGGAAATAAATTTGAGTATAAGTTTTTTTATATAGTAATATTAATTTTGTTTTTAGAATGGTTTTATAATCATCCAGCTCTAAGATATGGAGGTTATTCTATTATTGCATTATTATTTTTTATACCTTTTTCTCATTTTATAAATAAATTTAAATCATTAGACAAAATTTATACTAAAGTCATTTCGATTATAATAATATCCTTCTTGGTTTTTTTATTTAGGAATGTTGTAAGAATTGACAAAGAGGTGAAACAATACAAATACGATATGTTTAATAAACCTTATTATTATTTGGATCAAAGTCATTTTAGAATACAAAAAACCATGGACACATTAATTATCAATCATAAAAATTGTAAAATAGATGATTCCATGTGTATTGCAAAAGAAGGAGAGCACAGAATTATTGAAAAATTTGGAAAATATATAATTACAAGGAAAAATGTTAAATAAATTAATATTATTTATAATTATAATTACTGATCATTTTCATAAAAAAAAAATAATTAAATTTTTTAAAAAAAAAAAATTAATTAATTTTAATTGTGTTTTCGATGTTGGGGCTCATAAAGGAGAAACAATTAAATTCTTTTTGAAGAATTTCAAATTTGAAAAAATATACTCATTTGAACCAATTCCAGAAACTTTTGAGGTATTAGAAAAAAATATTAATTTATTAGGTGATATTGAAAAAAAAAAAATTGTTTTAGAAAATTCAGCCCTAGGTTCAACTGAAAGAAAAATATCTATTAAACAAATGGTCGAAAGTTCATCATCAACTATAAGAGATATCAATCATAATTCTAAATATTTAATTAAAAAAAAAAAGCTTTTATATTCAAATAAAGATGATTTTTTCAAAAAAATAGAGGTTAACCAAATAACTTTAAATAAATATACAACAATAAATTCAATAGAGAAAATTGATTTTTTAAAAATTGATACAGAAGGGTACGAATTTGATGTGCTGTTAGGATTAAAAAACAAAATTGAAAAAGTTAAATTCATTTTATTCGAGCATCACTACCATGATATGATAAAAAAAAACTATACTTTTTCTGATATTAATTATTTTTTACTAAAAAATAATTTTACACAAATTTATAAATCAAAAATGCCGTTTAGAAAAACTTTTGAATATATTTATGAGAAAAAGTCAAATTAATAAAAAAGTTTCAGTTATTGTTGTAAACTATAATAATGCAAAATATTTATATAGATGCTTAAATTCTCTTAATAATCAAACAAACAAAAACTTTGAAATAATATTTGTTGATGACAACTCAACAGATAATTCTATTCAAAAGGTAAAAGATTTTTTAAGCAAAAATAATATAAAAAAATTCAAATTATTAATTAATAAAAAAAAAACCAAATTTGGTAGTTATAATCAAATAAATTGCATTTTAGCAGGTTTGAAATTTTGTAAAGGTGAAATTATTTCTTTTATCGACAGTGATGATTTTTTTAAAAATTCGAAAATTCAAGAAGTAATTAATTTTTTTAAAGAAAATAAAAAGACAAGTATTACATTTGATTTATCTTACAAATATTACAATAAGAAAAAAAAAATAAAGTCAAAAATAAATCAAAGAAGTAAAAATTTGATTCCGTGGCCATCTTTTTCTTCTCAAAGCTGTATATCGGTAAAAAAAAAATATTTAAAAAATATAATCAAAATAATAACTATAAAAAAATATCCTGATTTATGGTTTGATTTTAGATTAGTTTCAAAAGGATTTTATGATTTTGGAAAGTTATATTATTTAAATAAACATTTAACTTTCTATCAGCAAAATATAAAAGGAGAGTCTAAAAAGTTTTTAAAATTTTCAAGTAAGTGGTGGATACGCAGAAGAGAAGCACACAATTATATTAATAAAGAAATATTAAAGAATAGAAAGAGAGTAATTTCAGTAGATTATTATTTGACAAATTTAATTAATTTATTTTTTATAAAGAATGCAAAATAAAATTATTATTGTTGGAAAAAGAAGTTTTATAGGAACTAATTTATATGATTATTTAAAAAAAAAAAATAAAGTAAGCATTATTTCCTACTACAATTTTAAAAAAAAAAAAAATTTTTCTCAAATAAGTCACATAATAAATTGTACAATAACACCCAAATATTTGAAAAATAAATATAGTAGTAAATTTGATCTTGACTACTTAATTTCCAAAAAAGTTAAAAATTTAAAAAAATGTAAATTCGTTTTTTTAAGTTCTAGAAAAATTTACAAACCAAAATCTAATATTCTTGAAAATGGTGAATTGCAATTAAATGATAATTATTCAAGAAATAAGTATATTACAGAAAAAAAATTAATAAAAAACCTCAAGAATAGAGTATTAATCTTAAGAATTTCTAATTTAGTAGGATTAAGAAAAATTAATAAAGATGTAAACAAAAGACTACACAAGACTTTTGTAGATTACTTTATTGAGGAGATAAATAGGGGTATAATATTTGATAATAAAAAAATTTATAAAGATTTTCTACCAATAAATACCTTTTGTAAGATTGTTTTTTTGTTAATAAAAAAAAACAAATCAGGTATATTTAACGTGTCAATTGGAAAGAAAATTTATTTAAAAAAAATTATAGAATGGCTGAACTATTATAATCCTTATAATTATAAAATTATGAAAATATCAGAGATTAATTCAAAAAAAATAAATAGAGATAGTTTTTTTTTAAACAACAAAAAATTGACTAATAATATAAATATTAGAATAAATTTGAAGGATTTAAAAAAAGAATGTTTAGGTATAAGCAAAAAATTATTTTATGAAAAGAAATAAAAAAGCATTAATTTTTGGAATTACTGGTCAAGATGGATCATATTTGAGCGAACTATTATTAAAAAAAAATTATGTAGTTCATGGAGTAATCAGGAGATCATCATCTTTTAATACATCTAGAATTAATCATCTTTATCAAGATCCCCACATAAATAATCGTAAATTCATTTTACATTATGGAGATATTACAGACTCCATTTCAGTTTCGTCGATAATAAAAAAAATTTTACCTGATGAGATATATAACTTAGCAGCACAGTCGCATGTTGCTGTATCATTTGAGGTTCCTGAATATACAGCCAATGCCGATGCAATTGGATCTTTAAGAATTTTAGAGGCTATCAGATTTCATAATTTACAAAACAAAACAAAATTTTATCAAGCTGGAACCTCAGAAATGTACGGTAAGGTTATAGAAGTGCCTCAGAAAGAAACAACTCCTTTTTATCCAAGAAGCCCTTATGGAGTTGCCAAAGTTTATGCGCATTGGATCACAATAAATTACAGAGAGGCTTATGATATTTTTGCATGTAATGGAATTTTGTTTAATCATGAGAGCTCTCGTAGAGGAGGAACATTTGTAACAAAAAAAATCGTAAATGCTCTATGCAAAATTAAATTGGATTTACAAAAAACATTATATTTAGGTAATCTTGAAGCTAAAAGAGATTGGGGTCATGCAAAAGATTATGTAGTAGCAATGTGGAAAATGATGCAACAAAAAAAACCAAAAGATTATGTAATAGCAACAGGAAAACAATATACAGTAAAGCAGTTTGTTAATTTAGTGTTAAAAGAGTTGAAAATGGAATATTCCTGGAAAGGAACAGGAATCAATTCAAAATGTTTTGTAAAAGGTTTCAAAAATAAAATTGTTAGCGTTGATAAAAATTATTTTAGACCCTTAGAGGTTGATACATTGCTTGGAAATTCTTCAAAAGCTAAAAGAGAACTTAAGTGGAAAATAAATTATAATATTAAATCTTTGATAAAAGAGATGGTTTCTGAGGAATTGAGTTCATTAAAAAATGATAAAAAAATCAGATAAAATTTTTATCGCAGGGCATAAAGGTTTAATTGGTAGCGCTATATTAAGAAAGTTAAACTCTCTAGGTTTTAAAAATATTTTAAAAATTGATAAAAAAAAACTAAATTTATTGAATCAGAAACAAGTTTTTACATTTTTAAAAAAAAATAAGCCAAAATTTATATTCCTTGCAGCAGCAAAAGTTGGAGGTATTTATTCAAATAATAAATTTAAAGCAGATTTTATCTATGAAAATATAATGATCCAATCAAATATAATTCATGGTGCATTTAAAGCTAATATAAAAAATATTATTTTTTTAGGATCTAGCTGCATATATCCAAAATTAAGCAAACAACCAATAAAAGAAAAATATCTGCTTTCCGGTCAACTTGAAGAGACAAATGATGCATACGCTATTGCAAAAATTGCAGGAATAAAGATGTGCGAAAGTTATAATAAACAGTACAACACAAATTATAAGTGTTTAATGCCAACAAATACATTTGGTCCAAATGATAATTATCACAAGTTAAATTCTCATTTTATTCCATCTTTAATAAGAAAAATTTTTGATTTATCCAAAAAAACAAATAATAATAAAAATATAAAAGTTTGGGGAGATGGTTCTCCAAAAAGAGAAATTATTTATGTAGATGATATTGCTGATGCATGCATACATTTCATGAATAAAAAAATTAAAAGTGTACTCATTAATATTGGAACTGGAAAAGAACTCAGTATAAAGGAGTATGTAAAATTATTTCTTAAGATTTTGCTGCCAAATAAAAAAATAAATATTATTTTTGATACATCAAAACCAAATGGAACCCCAAGAAAACTTATGGATATTAGTTTAGCAAAAAAATATGGCTGGAAATCCAAAACTAATCTTAAAGATGCAATAATCAAAACTTATAAAGACTACTGTTATTTAAAAAAAAATAATAAAATTAAGAGTTAAAATAGTATTTACATTTGTTTTAAATTTTGTATAAGTCACATGCCTGGTGATTATTGCGAAAGTGTAATACCCGATCCCATTCCGAACTCGGAAGTCAAGCCTTTCAGCGCCGATGGTACTTTGTCTTAAGACATGGAAGAGTAGGACATTGCCAGGCTAACAAATCCTAATGAAAAAATTAATAGTAGTAACTGGTGGAGCTGGGTTTGTAGGATCAAATTTAATAAATTTTTTCATTAAAAATACTAATTTTAAAATTATAAGCATCGATAATTATTCAAGTGGTACAGTAAAAAACCATCTAAGAAATAAAAGAATCAAATATATAAAAGGTAATACAAAAAATATAAACTCAATTTTAAACAAATTTACAAAAAAAATTAATTCTATTTTTCATTTTGGAGAATTTGCAAGAATTTATCAAAGTTTTAAAAAATTTAATCAATGTTATGATTCTAATACAATTGGAACAAAGGAAGTATTTAAATTTTGTTTAGATAATAAAATAAAATTAATTTATTCTGCAACATCGGCAAGTTTAGGAAATAAAGGAGCTGATAGAAACCTTTCACCTTACGCTTTTACAAAATCAAAGAATTTAGAACTTCTTGATAATCTCAAAAAGTGGTTCGGTTTTAAGTATGAGGTAATATATTTTTACAATGTTTATGGACCGATGCAAATATGTTCTGGAGACATGGCAACAGTTATAGGTATATTTGAGAATCAATATAAAAAAGGTTTGCCCTTAACAGTTGTAAGTCCAGGCTCTCAGTCTAGAAAATTTACACATATCTATGACACAGTCAAAATCTGTTATTATGCTTGGAAAAAAAATAAATGTAGACATTACTCTATCTACAATAAGAAAAATTACTCAATACTAGAGGTTGCTAGAATGTTTAAATCAAAAATATCTTTTTTGCCCAAAAGGGCAGGAGAAAGATATGCGTCAGCTTTAACCAATATTTCATTTTCCAACAAAGTTTATAAAAAATTTGGAAGAATATATTTGAAAGATTATATAAATTCCTTTATTAAATCTCAAAATAAATAAATTATGAAAATTGCCAGTTCACTTAAATCGCTAAAAAAAAGAGATTTAAACTCAAAGTTAGTTAGAAGAAGAGGTAGAGTTTATATTATAAATAAAAAAAATCCAAAATTTAAAGCAAGACAGAAGTAATCTTAAGGTTTTATGATAATAGGTTCTGTGTCAGAAAACAAAGATTTGGAGAAAAGAATTTCAATAACTCCCGAGATAGCAAAAAAATATATAAGTTTAGGATTCGAAATTCAATTAAGCGTGAACTATGGAAAGCATCTAGGTTTTGAAGAAAAAGAATATAGTGAACATGGAGTTAAATTTCTTAATGATGACTCAAAAATAATAAATAATTCAGATATTCTAATTCAGATGGGTTTATTAGATGATGACAAAAATTCTCTTTTAAAATCAAATCAAATCATTGTTGGTGTTTTTAATCCTTACGAGAATCAAAATAAGCTTCAAGAATTATTAAAAAAAAAAGTTAATATTTTTTCATTAGATTTATTGCCAAGGATAACAAGAGCACAATCTATGGATATACTTTCTTCGCAAGCAAATTTAGCTGGATATAAAGCAGTTGTAGAGACGTTTTCTATTTATGAAAAAGCTATACCAATGATGATGACAGCGGCAGGAACTATTCCTGCTGCAAAAGTTTTAGTAGTTGGAGCTGGAGTTGCGGGCCTTCAAGCAATAGCAACTGCTAAAAGGATGGGGGCAATAGTATTTGCAACAGATGTAAGAATGGCATCAAAAGAACAAGTAGAAAGTTTAGGTGGAAATTTTTTAACTGTAGAAGACACGGAAAATTTAGAAACGGAAGGAGGGTACGCTAAAGAAGCATCTGATGAATTTAAAAAAAAACAAGAAGAATTATTAACTGAAACACTAAAAAAAATCGATATTGTAATTTGTACAGCTTTAATACCAGGAAAAAAAGCTCCACTAATAATTAAAGAAAATATGTTAAAAAATATGAAACCCGGATCGGTAATTTATGATTTGGCTGCAGTTCAAGGAGGAAATGTAGCATTTTCAGAGGTAGACAAAACTATAGTAAAAAATGATGTCAAAATAATTGGGGAAAGAAATATTCTAAATAAACTACCAAATTCATCTTCTAGTCTTTATGCAAAAAATGTATTTAATTTTATTTCAAATTTATATGATAAAGAAAATAAAAAAATTAATATTAATTTAGAAGATGAAATAATTGCAAAAACTATAATAAAATAAATTTATGGAAATAGACCCTTTTATATTTAGACTTAGCATTTTTATACTTTCCATCTTTATTGGATATTATGTTGTTTGGAGCGTAACACCTTCTTTGCATACTCCATTAATGTCAGTAACAAATGCGATTTCTTCGGTAATTATAGTTGGAGCTATTATAGCGGCTTTAGCGGGGGATAATGGGAATATACTTGATACAGCAAATATTTTCGGATTTTTAGCAATAATTTTAGCTGCAGTTAATATTTTTGGTGGATTTTTAGTAACTCAAAGAATGCTAGCTATGTATAAAAAAAAAAAGAAAGATAAAAAATGATTTCAGCAAATTTATTAGCAGTATTTTATCTTATTTCAGGTGTACTATTTATTTTAGCTCTTAGAGGTCTTTCATCACCAGAAACATCAAGACAAGGAAATTTATTTGGGATAATTGGGATGGCTATAGCAATTGGTGTTACTATTATTTCAGTTGAAAACTTCTCAACAGGGTTTTTATATCTAATTATTTTATTGTTAATTGGAGGATCGATAGGAGCATTCATTGCATTCAAAATACCAATGACTGCGATGCCAGAACTTGTTGCCGGCTTTCACAGTTTGGTTGGACTAGCCGCAGTTTTTGTTGCTATATCAGCTTTCTTAAACCCCGAAGTATTCAATCTAGGTTTTCAAGGTAATATTAAAATTGCAAGTTTAATAGAAATGTCCTTAGGAGTATCAATAGGCGCAATAACCTTCACAGGATCAGTGATAGCCTTCTTAAAATTAAGAGGAATTATGTCAGGCTCGCCAATAACTTTTATAGGGCAACACTATCTTAACCTAATTCTTGGGATTGCTGTGGTAGTTCTGATTTTTTATTTATGCAAGACACAATCAACCAATTTATTTTGGAGTATAATTATGATTTCTTTTATATTAGGAATATTATTAATTATCCCAATAGGTGGTGCAGATATGCCAGTCGTGATTTCAATGCTCAATTCTTATTCAGGATGGGCTGCAGCAGGCATAGGTTTTACATTAGAAAACACAGCATTAATTATAACTGGAGCGCTCGTAGGTTCATCCGGAGCAATACTTTCTTACATAATGTGCAAAGGAATGAATAGGTCATTCTTTAATGTTATCTTAGGAGGATGGGGAGCTACAGACCAAACATCACTATCAAAAACTAAAGAACAAAAACCTGTTAAAAATGGGAATGCGGATGATGCTGCTTTTTTAATGAAAAATGCATCTTCAGTTATAATTGTTCCAGGTTATGGTATGGCGGTAGCCCAAGCACAACATGCATTAAGAGAAATGGTTGATGCTTTAAAAAAAAATGGAGTAAAGGTTTCTTATGCAATACACCCGGTTGCAGGAAGGATGCCCGGTCATATGAATGTGCTTTTAGCAGAAGCAAATGTTCCATATGATGAAGTTTTTGAGTTAGAAGAAATAAATAATGATTTTGCAAATTGTGATGTGGCATATGTAATTGGAGCAAACGATGTAACAAATCCTGCTGCCAAGTCAGATCCACAAAGTCCAATATATGGTATGCCCGTATTAGATGTTGAAAAGAGCAAATCTGTTCTTTTTGTTAAAAGAAGCCTTTCCCCCGGATATGCCGGCATAGATAATGATTTGTTTTACAGAGATAATACATTAATGTTATTTGCAGATGCAAAGAAAATGACCGAAGAAATAGTAAAGAATTTGTAAAATGACTAAAATTTTTTGTGATATAGCTGACATAAAAGAAATTAAAAAGTTTAGTAAAAAAAAAATAGTTAGAGGTTTTACAACTAATCCTAGCTTAATGAGAAAAGCTGGAGCTAGAGATTATTCAAGATATAGCAAGAAAATTCTAGAAATTACCGATAAACCAGTTTCTTGTGAAGTGTTCGCTGATGAACCAATTGATATGATACACCAAGGTTTTAAAATAAACAGTTGGGGCAAAAATGTATTTGTCAAAGTTCCAGTAACAAATTCCAAAGGTAAATTCATGGGACAAGTAATTAAAAAACTTAATTCAAACGGTATTAAATTAAATATAACTGCAGTTTATACAGCAAAACAGACTAGGCAAATTATAAAAAAAATTAATAAAAAAGCTAAAGTTATTATATCAATTTTTGCAGGAAGAATGGGTGACGTTGGCAAGGATCCAATTCCGGAATTTAAAGAGAGCATTAAAATTACAAAAAATTATAAAAATGTTGAGATTCTTTGGGCGAGCACAAGGGAACCTTATAATTATATTCAGGCCAAGCAACTGAAGTGCCATATTATTACAGTTCCACCTAAAATTGTTGATAAGATAGAAAAATTCGGAAAGAATTTTTCAAATTTGACCAAAGATACAGTTAAAGGTTTTCTTATTGATAGTTTAAAATCTAAATTCAAAATTTAATTTTTTTTTAGGTAGCCCATCATAATTGCATAATTTAACCAAAAGATTGATGAATTAAAGCTCGAATAAAAGCTCCCACTCGGAAGATATGGTATGAAGGACACTAAAATAAAAATCATTGCACAAAGTTGATAAAAATTTCTAAATACGAGATAGTTTTTAATTGAAAGAAAGAAAGAGTAAATAAATAGAGCTAAGAAACTAATATACCCAAACAAGCCTGTTTCAGACAACAATTCAAAATGTATTTGATGAGGGTGGGTTTTAGATCTATTGAATGTATAAAAATATTCTTTATTGTAATAAATAGGTTTGCTACTTTCCAATCTAAAATTTTTTATTCCTACGCCAAACAATTTATTTCTTTCAAAAATTTTGTATGCTGTATCGTAGTGTGCTCCATATTCTGTTTCTTTTAAAAGTTTATCAAAACCATCTTCTTGAAATATAGGTAATAATTGTTCATAATATCTAACATAATATTTCTCATCACCAATCTCTTTTATAAAGCTTAAAGATTTTGATCGTAAATTATCTGATGATATGAAGGCAACAGAGCATAGAATTATTAGTGAAGAGAAGAGTATTTTTTTATAAGTTTTAATTTCAATTATGATAAAAGTTAGCAAAGAAAGACCTAACGAAAGCTTTATAAAATTAGATCTCTCACCAACCACTAATGAAACAAAAATAATTAATAAAAATAAAGATAATATAAAAATAATTTTTAAATTATAATTTTTATAAATATAGACAAATCCAAAAAAAATAAATCCAAAATAAAAATATCCCGCAATGAGCTCATCTCCAAAAAAACCTGAGAGCCTCCCATACATATAAGATTTATTACCAAGAATATTTTGACCAAAATAAAACTCAATTAACAAATCAATCGTAAAGATTATCATTATAAATGTCCAGACTTTAAAAATAGTTTTATCATATGACTCATTAAGGTTTATCAGATGACCAAAAGATAAAATAAAATATATAATAAATAAAAATTTTAATACGCGAGGATAAGAAAGAAAAATATTT
>CACLIZ010000017.1 GCA_902607115.1 uncultured Pelagibacteraceae bacterium
ATAATGATGTAGAATTTGAATTCGAAGAGTCAAAAAAGCAGGTTAAAAAAATTGCTCTATTCCGACTGGATGAATTATTTACAAAATGAAACAAATAAAATTTAGAAATACAGTAAATTTAGCTGAACCAAAATTTGGTTCTAAAGTTATATATAAAACCGATCAATTTTTTGGAGCTGCAAATAGAATATTGAATTCGCTAAAACCAATTTTTAAAGAAGGCGTTTATGATAATCATGGAAAATGGATGGATGGATGGGAAACAAAAAGAAAAAGAAAAAATGGTCATGATTTTTTAATAATCAAGCTAGGTAGGCCAGGAAAAATATATGATGTGGACATTGATACGTCTTTTTTCTCTGGAAACCAACCTTCACAGGCATCATTGCAAGCATGTTTTTCAAAAAAAAATCCTACAAAAAATACGAACTGGAAAACTATTTTAAAAAAAAAAAGATTAGGTCCAGATCAAAACCATAATTTTAAAATTAAAAATCAATCAACATTCAATTTTGTAAAGTTAAATATTTTTCCTGACGGTGGAGTTGCAAGATTAAGACTTAACGGAAAAGTGGATTTAGAAAAAATTAATCTTAAAGGTAAAAACGTAAATTTAAGCTCCATATTAAACGGATCTACAATTGTTGGTTGTAATAACGAACATTTTGGCAAAGCTGAAAATGTTCTTAGTCCTGGAGTTGGAGTTAATATGGGTGATGGATGGGAAACAAGAAGAAGTAGAGGAAAAAATTTTGATTGGATTATTATTAAATTTGGTATGCCAGGAATAATTAATAAGTTAGAGATTGATACTCATCATTTTAAAGGAAATTATCCAGACTCTCTTACAGTCCAATCATCTCTAATATCAAATAAATTAAAAGCAAAAAAAATTTTAGGTAATTCAAAAAAATGGAAGCTTCTTTTAGGAAAAACTAAATTAAAACCTCATAAAAAGCACTCATTTAAAAGTAAAACATCTAATAAAAATAAAGTAAATTGCTTAAGGATAAATATTTTTCCTGACGGTGGTATTTCAAGAATAAGAGCATTTGGTAAAGTGGTTAAATGAATATAAAAATAAAACCGAAAAAAATTAATAAAAAAAATTTTAATAAGTTTGGACAAATAATAGACACTAGTAAAAAAAAATATTTTAGAATTAATAATGGTTACGCAAAAAGATACGATAATTTAGGAAAAATAGACACTTCTACAAATAAGGGCAAAACAATAGTTAGCATTTTTTCTGCAAAACCTAGAAGGTTTCCTATGAAAGTTGATATGATGGAAAAACACCCGTTAGGAAGCCAAGCGTTTATACCTATGAAAGAAACTTCCTTCTTGGTTTTTGTAGCTCCTAAAGGAAATAAGCCGAATTTAAAAAAAATAGAATCATTTAGAATTCCAAAACAAACAGGAATAAATTTAAATCCAGGAATTTGGCATTTTCCTCTAATATCAACTAAAAATATGAATTTTTTAGTTGTAGATAGAAAAGGAAAAGGAAAAAATTTAATAATACATAAATTTAAAAAAGAAAGAATTTATCTTTCAAGATGAAAAAAAAATATCCACGAAATATGCTTGGTTATGGGTCAAGCCCACCAAAAGTTAAATGGCCAAACAATTCAAAAATAGCAGTACAATTTATATTGAATTATGAGGAAGGTGGAGAAAATTGCGTTTTACATGGAGATAAATCTTCTGAAATCTTTTTGTCTGAAATAATTGGAGCTAAAGCAATTAAAGGGCGTCATATTAATATGGAGTCACTTTATGAATATGGTTCAAGAGTTGGTTTTTGGAGAATACATAATTTATTTAAAGAATATAAACTTCCTTTAACAATATTTGGTGTTGGAATGGCTTTAGAAAGAAATTTAGAAATTTGTAGTGAGATAAAAAAGTCTAACTATGAAATTGCTTCACATGGTTGGAGATGGATAGATTATCAAAATGTTTCTAAATCTATCGAAAAAAAACATATGCAAAAAGCTATCAATAGTATCAAAAAAATATTTGGCAAAAGACCAGTTGGTTGGTACACGGGAAGATGTAGCCCAAATACTTTGGATCTAGTAATTGAAGAAGGTGGTTTTTTATATTGTAGTGATACATACAATGATGATCTACCCTACTGGGAAATTAAAGGAAAAAAAAAACAACTTATGATACCTTATACACTTGATAACAATGATATGAGATTTCTTACAAAGCAGGGTTTTAATTCGGGTGATCAATTTTTTAATTACTTAAAAGATAGCTTCGATGTACTATATGAAGAAGGTAAAGATAAACCTAAAATGATGTCAATTGGTTTACATTGTAGAATAATTGGAAAACCTGGAAGAATTAAATCACTTAAAAAATTTTTAGATTATATAACTGGATTTGATAATGTGTGGATTTGTAAAAGAGAGGATATTGCAAACCACTGGATTAAAAATCATAATAATTAAAATTAATTCATAGAGCTTTCTGAGACATAATAAGCAACTGCTTTGATTTCATCTTCAGAAAGTATTCCAAGAAATGATGGCATTACTCCAATACCATTTGTAACTGAATTTAAAACTCTTCCTATATCAGGTCTTATATCATTTAGATTTGGTCCAATATTTGCAACAGTGCCAGCGTCTTTAAGTGAGTGACAAGACCCACAATTTCCAGCATTTAAAAAAACATCTTTTCCAAAATCGAATTTTTCGTCAGAATAAGAATTATTAAGTATTAATAAATTCAATATTAAGAAAAAGATAAGTTTTATTTTCATAAATCTAAACTAATTATTTAATTTATTCTTCGATTTATTTCAAAATTTATATTAAAACAATTGTTCATTATGAGAATTTATGACTGTTTCATGTATTTTGATGAGGAAATAGTTTTAGAAACTAGGCTAAACTGCCTTAATCCTCATGTAGATTATTTTGTAATTGTAGAATCTAGTTTTACTCATAGAGGAGAAAAAAGGGATTTGCAGTTCAATATCAATAAATTTGAAAAATTTAAAGACAAAATAATCTATAAAGTTTTTGATGTTACACCCAATAATATTATAGAAGTTTTACAAAACGAAGATGAAGCAACTAAATCAAACAAATATATATGGAATGCAATATTTAGAGAAAATGGCCAAAGAAATCATATTACTGATGGCATTAAAGAAGCAGATGGTGAAGATTTGATTTTAATTTCTGATGTAGACGAAATACCAAATTTATCAAATATTGATCTTAAAAAGATAAATCAAAAAATAATTCTATTTAAGCAAGACATGTTTTATTATAAATTTAATTTAAAGCTTCCTAATACAAAATGGATTGGAACTAAGGCTTGCAAAAAAAAACATTTAATCAGCCCACAATGGCTACGTAACATAAAAGATAGAAAATATCCTATTTATAGATTAGATGCATTATTTTCAGATAAAAAATTTATAGATGTCAAAATTATAAACAATGGGGGATGGCATTTTACAAACATTAAAAGTGCTGAAGAAATAGAATATAAAATGAAATCATATTTACATCATAGAGAGTTTGATTTGGAACCAATAGATGTAAAAGGAATAAAACAAATTATGAAAAATAAACAGGCAATATATGATCTTACAGCAGATAAGAGACTAAACAAAATTGGATCTGGAAGCAAATTAGAAAATTTTAGTTTAGATTATTTGCCAGAAACAATTAAATTAAATTTAGAAAAATATAAAGAGTGGTTGGATTAATATGAAAGGTTATGTGGTTTGTGTTTATAAAAGTATCAATGATGAAAATGCTTTAAAAGATTACGCATTAAAAGCTAAAATAGCAGTTGAAAAATTTAAAGGAAATTTTTTAGTAAGAGGTGGAAAAAAAATTACAACTGAAGGTGATGACTCTCCAAGAACAGTGGTAATTGAATTTTCTTCTTTTGAAACAGCTGAAAAATTCTTTTATTCAAAAGAATATCAAGAAGCTCATTCAATTTTAAAAGGTAAAGTAATTAGACACCATCAAATAATAGAAGGTTCTTAATCTTAATATTGTATTGGTTCATTATCAATACTACGCCATAAGTACCAAGTTGCAACAGAGCAATAGGGTGAATATCTTTTTTGTAGATCTGATACAAATTTCTTTGGAGGGTAGTATTTTTTTTTGAAATTTTTTGATATAGCTCTTAAAAGACCAATATCTTGAATTGGCCAAATATTAGATCTATTAAAAGTAAATAATAAAATCATTTCTGCAGACCATCTTCCAATCTGTCTTAGTTGAGATAAATATTCTATTGCCTCTTCATTATTCATTTTTTTTATTATTCTAGGGTTAAAAGATTTATCTAAAAACTTTTTTGCGAGCTCTCTAATTCCTTTTACTTTTTGTTTGCTTAATCCACATTTTTTTAGTTCATGGTACTTTAATGAACTAACTTTTTTTGGATTAATTTTACCATTACATTTTTTTTTAAATTTTAAAAAAACTGAATTTGCTGCGGCAACACTAATTTGTTGTCCAATTATACTTTTACATAATGAAAAAAAAACATCCTTACGAGTTGTTAAATTAGAATCTGTATAATTTTTAATTAATTTTTTCATTTTTATATCTTTCCTTGAAAGATATTTTTTTGCTTTGTTCCAATATGGTGGGGCTTTACTCATGTCTTGTAACTGAAACTTGTTTTTTTAAATACATTTCTCTTCTAAAAATTATAAATGATGAGATAATGACAAGAAATGCGCCAATAAGTGTTTTTGTTGTAGGAATTTCTTCCCATATAAAATAACCAAAAATTATTGCAAAAACTAATGCTAAATATTTTAAAGGAGTTACCAAGCTGACCTCAGAATATTTATAAGATTGGGTTAACCATAAATTAGCTAAACCTCCTAATATTCCAATCATCGATAATAATAATAAATCTCTTATATTAGGCATTATCCATCCTTGATATAAAGTGAAAAAACTTAAAATCATTATTGAAAAAGAAAAGAAAAAACCAATCAACCATACTGGCTCAGTGGTTGATAATTTTCTTATTGCAATTGCAACATAGGAAAGGCCTAAACAAAAAATTATTGGATATACATAATAAAAATTCAATGAAGCAAATCCTGGTTCGGAAATTATAACTACTCCTATAAACCCAACTACAACTGCTAACCATCTATATAAACGCACTTTTTCATTTAATAGAAATATTGAAAAAATAGTTGTAAAAATTGGAGCGGCAAATGTAATACTTACAACTGTTGCTAATGGAAGATTCCTTAATGCAATAAATATAGATATCAAAGCAATTAGACCTGATAAGCATCTTTTTAGATGAAGCGATGGTCTATCTGTTTTGTAAAAATCTAAGAATCTATCTTTTGGGATAAGAAACAAAATAGGTATTAATCCACAAAATCCTCTAAAAAATAAGACTTGTCCAACTGGATATGCATCAGACCATTTTACAATCACGTCCATTAAAGAAAACGCACAAATAGAAATGAACATGTAAAAAAAACCCAATTGATTTTTGGAAAGCATAAGATTATCTTTAATTTAAATTAAGGAATAATCAATGGAAATAGCAGTTCTTGCCCTAGGTTGTTTTTGGGGTCCAGAAAAAAAGTTTGGTAAAATTGAAGGTATTGTAGAAACAGAAGTTGGATACTGTGGTGGGAAAATGCCAAATGTTACTTATAAAGAAGTATGTTCAGGTCAAACTGATCATGCTGAAGTTGTTAAATTAACTTTTGACTCAAAAAAAATATCCTATGAAAAAATATTAGAACATTTTTTCGAATTTCACGATCCAACTACTTTAAATAGACAAGGGCTTGATATTGGAACTCAATATCGAAGTGAAATATTTTATAATAATGATGAGCAAAAAAAAATATCAAATTCTGTTATTGAGAAATTAAATAAAAAATTTAATTCAAAAATTGTAACAAAAAATTCCGAAAATAAAAATTATACAAGAGCAGAAGAATATCATCAGAAGTATTTGGAAAAAAATCAATTCTAATGTCTTTAGTTGCTACTGACTGGCTGTACAATAATCTTAACGAAGTAAAAATTTTGGATAGTTCGTGGCATTTGCCTACTCAAAATAGAGATGCACTTAAAGAATATTCTAATGAACACATTTTAAATTCAATTTTTTTTGATATAGATAAATATTCAGATAAGGAAACAGATTTGCCTCACATGTTACCTAAAATTGGAGAATGGCAAAAGATTGTATCTAATTTAGGAATTTCAAATAAAGATAAAATAGTTGTATATGACAACTCAGATCTCATCAGTTCATGTAGATGCTGGTACACTTTTATTTATTTTGGTCATGATCCATCTTTAATTTCAGTTTTAAACGGAGGTTTAAAAAAATGGAAACAAGAAGAAAAGCCTGTTGTAAATGATATAACAAAAATTTCTAAAACATATTATTCTGCAAAGGAAAATAATGAGATGGTAAAATCAAAAATTGAGATTGATGAAAACATATCTTCGAAGAAATTCAAAGTAATAGATGCAAGAAGCAAAGAAAGGTTTGAAGGAAAAGTGTCTGAACCTAGATCAAATGTAAAAAGTGGATCTATTAAATATTCTAGCTGTTTACCATTTGGTAAATTAATTAATAAAAATGACAATACATTTATGGAAAAAAATGAATTAATTTTAAGTTTTAAAGAAATTATAGATACCGAAGATAATAATGTAGTTTTTAGCTGTGGCTCAGGTGTCACTGCTTCCGTTTTAGCTCTTGCATATTCCTTGATTAATAATAAATATACTCCTACCATTTATGATGGTTCATGGAGTGAATACGGATTAATAAAATGAAAAGATCGACCAAAATTTTATCAATAGTTATAATTTTTATTCTAATCATAGCTACAGTTATCATTGGAAGAACAATGATTGGTAATCATTTTAAGAAAAAGTTTGGGAAGAGACCTCCTCCAGGAATTATGGTTACAGAAGTAGTTGAAAATAGATTTTTTGAAAAAATTGAAACATTTGGAACTGCTGTGCCAAATAAAAGTGACATATTTAGAATTAAAAAAGACGATCTTTTAAATAAGTTAGAACTTAACAGCTATGCAAATAAAGGGGATGTTATAGTTAAGTTAAAAAGTGGAGATATAATTGCTCCATTTAGTGGAGTAGTTGGTTATACGGGATTAACTGAGGATATATTTGTTTCTGATAAAACTATTATTATTACACTAGATGACACTAAAGTTATTTACTCAGATATAAAAATCCCAGAAAATTATTCTTCTGTTCTTGAGAAGGGTTTGCCGATAGAAGCAAAAGTATCTAGTTTCAAAAACAAAACCTTCAACGGTGAGATTGATTTTATTTCAAGTAGAATTAATGCAGATACAAGAAGTTTACTTACAAGAATTAAGATTGATAACTCAGATCTAGAATTAATCTCTGGATCTCTTTTAGAAGTAAGCATTATGTTTAATATGAGAAATTCTTTAGGCATACCAGATACAAGTGTAATAATGGAAGGTGAGAAAGCTTTTGTTTATAAGATATCTTCAGAAAATATAGCTAATAAAATAGAGGTTCAGATTGGTAGTCGAGTTGAAGGTAAAATTGAAATATTATCAGGACTAAGTGAAGGTGATGTAATAGTTGCCGAAGGATTAAAAAAAGTATACCCGCGAGCAAAAATAAATCCAATTAAAGAAGGTGAAGAAAAGAGTGAGTCTAATTGGAAAAAAAAAGAAGATAAAAATTAATTAAATGTTCATAACTGACATTAGTATAAGAAGACCAGTTGTTTCATGGGTAATGTCACTAATTCTGATCACATTTGGTATTTTTGTTTTTTGGAAACTTCCCGTTAGAGAATTGCCAGCTGGTATACAGCCTCCAGTGGTACAAATTCAAGTAGATTACTCATCAGCAGCTGCACCAATTGTTGACCAAGAAGTCACTCAAGTAATTGAGGACGTGATTGGTGGTGCAGAGGGGATTAAGAATATTGACTCTAAATCTGAAAATGGAAGGAGTACTATAAATATTGAATTTGATACAAGTATAGATCTTGATAACGCAGCTAATGATATTAGAGAAAGAGTGGCAAGAGTTGTAGATAATCTCCCAAGTGAATCTGATCCACCACAAATATTAAAAAGAGCAGCAGGATTTACAACAACAATGTGGCTTGCTCTCTCTTCACCCACATGGAGTGATTTGGAACTTGGAGATTACGCAGATAGATATCTGGTGGATACATTTTCAAGCGTAAAAAATGTTGGAAGAATTTTGGTAGGAGGCCTTAGAGAATTAAGTATAAGAGTATGGATAGATCCAGTTAAATTAGCTGCTAATAACTTAACTATTCAGGAGGTAGAGAGCGCCTTAAGAGGTGAAAATATTAGACTTCCCGCCGGCACCTTAGAAGCAGATAATATTGATCTGACACTGAATTTAGACAAATCCTATAATAGCATTGAAACAATTGAACAATTACCAATTAAAAAAACTAACAAACGTACAATTCTACTTTCAGATGTTGCGAACATTGAATTTGGACCTGTATCTGAAAAAACTTTATTTAAAGCACAAAGAAAAGATAAGTTAAATTTAAAAACAGTAGGTATTGGAATATATGCCAAAAGTGGGGCATCTACCGTAGAACTTTCGAAGGAAATCAAAAAAAAAATTGAGGAAGTAAAGAAAACTTTACCTGACGGACTAGATCTTGAAATTGCGTTTAATAGAGCAACTTACGTAGGGGCTGCAATAAATGAAGTCTACAAAACACTTATAATTGCATTTGTATTGGTTGTATTAATTATTTATTTATTCCTTGGAAATTTAAAGGCTGTAATAGTACCTGCAATTGCTTTACCAGTGAGCTTAATTGCTTCATTCTTAGGAATTTATATTTTTGGTTTATCAATCAATATATTCGTACTCTTAAGTTTTATATTAGCAATAGGAATAATTACTGATGACTCTGTTATAATGACAGATGCCATATATAGAAGAATAGAAAATGGCGAAACACCTTTAGTTGCGGCTTACAAAGGATCTAAACAAATCACTTTCGCAATTATAGCAACAACTTTAATTTTAATTGCAGTTTTTTTACCATTAATTTTTATAGAAGGAATTTCAGGAACTTTATTCAGAGAAACTGCAATAGCTCTGTCTTTTTCAATAGTGGTATCATCATTTGTTGCTTTAACATTATCGCCCATGCTTGGAAGTAAATTTTTGACAAAAAAAACAAATAAAAATTTTATTATTAAAAAGTTTGAAAATTTATTTTTAAACTTTTCAAAATTTTATCAAGAAACATTGAGTGTTACTTTAAATAAGACTAAAACTATAACCTTTTTTATAATATTTGTTGTTATTTCATCAGTCCTACTTTTTAATTTTTCAAAAAAAGAATTGCTCCCAATGGAAGATAGGGGAGCATATTTAATAATTGGATTTACAGATGAAGGTAGTTCATTTGAATATACACAAGAAAAAGCTCAAATTATTGAACAAAGATTAATTCCACTTCTTCAAGCCGAAGGTAGTCCCTATCGAAGATTTATAATGAGAGTTCCTGGATTTGGTAGTTCAGCAAATTCTTATAATAGCTTCATAATTATTGCACTACTAGATCATTGGAAAAATAGACAGCAAGATTCTCAAACTGTAATGAGACAAGCAATTGGAAAAATAGTGACTGTACCACAAGCGGTTGCCTTTCCAATTTCTCCACAATCAATTAGAGTTTCAAGTTATAATAAACCAGTTCAAATGGTGATTTATGGAACTACTTATGAAGAGCTTGAAAAAATACAAAAAGAGGTAATTGGAAAATTAAGAAGAAATTCAAATTTATCAAGAATTGAGTCTGACTATTCTAGAAATAAACCTGAGGTAAAACTTATAATAAATAAAAATAAAGCAAAGGATCTTGGAGTTTCTGCAGAGTCAATTGGTAGAACTCTAGAAACTTTATATGGAGGAAAAAGAGTTACAACATTTAATAAGTTGGGAAAAGAATATCCAATCATACTTCAGCAATATTTATCTGATAGAAGAAACAAAGAGGGTATATCAAAAATATTTGTAAGATCTGAGACTAATGGTAAATTAGTTTCATTAGTAAATTTAGTTGAGTTTAAAGAGGAAGGAACAGCAAAGGCGCTTGCTAGATACAACCGACAAAGAGCAGTTACTATCTCAGCAAATATAGCTGAAAACTATTCTTTGCCTGAAGCAATAAAATTCTTGGAAAATGCAATGGTTGAAGTTGCACCTCAAAATCAAATAGCGTGGAAAGGCAAATCTGAAGAGGTCAAAGAAACAAGTAATGAATTATTTATTATTTTTGCTTTGGCATTGTTAACTGCTTATTTAGTCATGGCAGCAACATTTAATTCTTTTGTTCATCCATTTATTATTGTTCTTACAGTTCCACTAGCTATATTTGGTGGATTAATATTTATTTTATTTTTAAACAGCTCAGTCAATATATTTTCTCAGATAGCTTTGATTATTTTAATTGGTATATCAACGAAAAACAGTATTTTAATAGTTGATTATGCAAATCAAATTAGAACTGCAGGAAAAAATATTGAAACTGCTATAAAAGAAGCATGTAATATTAGACTTAGACCAATAATAATGACTTCATTGAGTACAATGATTGCAATGCTTCCATTAGTAATTGGTAATTTTGGACCAGGGGCAGGTGAAGGATCAAGATTAGCAGTAGGTTCAACAATTCTTGGCGGTATGATTATCTCTACATTCTTTACACTTTACGTTACCCCGACGATGTATTTGGCTTTAGCAAAAAACACCAAAAGAATAGATGCTGTAGATATAGAGCTTAAAAAAGAACTGCGTTAAAAAATAATATACTTATTTCTATTTAGTTTTTTTCTACAATCATAGAGTTGTTTTCTATACTTATTTGTTTGCAGCTGAACTCTTTTTGCCAAGGAAATAACTTTAGCATTTTTTTTATAGTTTTTATAATTGCCCCACCCTTCGTGATAAGCAATATATTGTCTAAATGAATCTTTTTTTGAAATTTTAAGCAGTTTCTCAGTTTTATTTGTATACCAACCGATAAAATCTACACTATCCTTAAATCTTACTCTCGTAGCTAGTGGATTTTTTGTTTCATTTTTATATTGCTCCCATGTACCCTTAACTGCTTGAGAATAACCTAAAGAGCTCGATAGTCTTTTATATGGAATTACTTTAAATAGTCTTTTACGTGGAGGTTTTGCTAGCCAATCAAAATCAGACTCCATTTTAATAATTGCTAATTGTAAACTTATTGGTGTTCCCCACTTTCGTTCAGTTTTTTTTGCGTATTTATACCAAAGGTATCTTTCTGAAAATATTGAACAACCATCTGTGGTATTTTTGGGTATAGAAGAACAAGCTGATATAAATAAGAAAATTATTAGTAATAATTTATTCCGAATCACTCTACCTTTATAAATTATTTTTTTTTCTTTCTCCATTCCCAAGGCATGTCAAATTCTCCACTCCATATTCCTCTATTTTTGTTTTTAGCTATTTCCTGATCATTTAGATATTTTTTTGAATATTTTAAATATGCAACAGCATTTCCTGATTGAACCATCATTTTATTTAATTCGGTTCCTTCTACAAAACAAATTCCTAAGATTCTCCCATATCTATCTTTATTATTATAGTAGCAAATAACCTCTGAAAAAATATACATCTCAAGCGCAAACTTTGCTTCATTTCCACATTTGTAAAATTGAGAATTTTTGTTTCTGCATGTTTGCTTTATCTCTGGAGCATCAATTCCAAAGAATCTAATTTTTTTTCCTTTAATTTTAATTGTATCTCCATCAATAATTTTTGCCGGTCCTTTAATTATTTTTTTAAAATCGCTTGAAGCGTCAGTTTCAATTGTAAAAAATAAAATAAAAATTAAACTACTTAAAATCAGATTTAGCTTTTTCATTAAGCTCGTCCATCTTTTTTCTGATTTCTTCATCTGAAATATTATGATTTTTTAAATCTTCTTTTAATTTTCTAAAAACATCTTCATCACCCGCTTCAGCAAAATCAGCTTTTATAACCGATTGTATATATTCTTTTTCATCTTTGTGGTCTAAGATTTTTGATGCCCATTCACCCAAATATTTATTTTTTCTAGCGCTAATTTTGAAGAGTAGTTCCTCGTCATGAGCAAACTTCTTTTCAAAACTTTTTTCTCTTTCATCAAATGAACTCATTTTTTCTCCAAAAAATTATAAATTTTAATTATTAAAATTGATATTAATACACCAATAATATTACCAAATAAGTCATCAAATTGAAATGATCTCTTTGGGATAATTAAATGAGATAGCTCTAAAAAAATAGATAAAAATATAAAATAAATAATAATAATTTTTTCTTTGTTTAAATAACTAATCAAACCTAGAAACGTTAATATGGCAAAAACATAAATATGATTAGATGAAAATTTTAAAAATGAAAATGTAAAATCTGAAGTAACTTGTGGTTGTTTGTTAAAATCTCTGTATAATAAAAAACCTAATATACTTCCTGGATAAAGGTAAAATATTACAAATATCAAGTTTATAAAATGAAAAAAAATTTTTGTTATTTTCATATAAATCTTATAAATAAAAATCATACATGAGTCATTTAATTTTAGTTAGACACGGACAGAGTGAGTGGAATTTACAAAAGAGATTTACCGGATGGGTAGATGTAGATCTTACAGCTAATGGTAAATTAGAAGCATGTAAGTCTGGTGAATTAATTAAAGAATTGAAGATTGAAATTTCTCATTTTTATTCTTCATATCAAAAAAGAGCTTTAAATACATTAAAACTTATTTTGAATACTATTAGAATAAAAGATAATAATATTATTAAAGCCTGGCAACTCAATGAAAGGCATTATGGTGAGCTTACAGGTTTAAATAAAGATGAAATGAAAAAAAAATTTGGTGAAGACAAAATATTTAAGTTCAGAAGATCTTGGGATTTTCCTCCTGGCCCTTTAGATAGAAATAATCCTTACCATCCTTTAAACATCGAAACTTATAATGATATTCCAAGAGACAAATTACCTGATACAGAGTCACTAAAAGATACATATGATAGAGTGGTTAAATTTTATTCAGAAAATATAAAAAAAAATTTAAATAAAAATATTTTAGTTGCCGCACATGGAAATTCTATAAGAGCACTATGTAAATATTTATTTGATTTAGATAATGAAGCTATTTCAAAATTAGAAATTCCTACTGGAAATCCACTTTTAATTACTCTTGATAATAATAAAGTTAAAGAAGCAAAATATTTAGATTCTTCTAGAGCAAGAGACCTGATTAAATTTTAGTTAATTTATTATAAATTTCTATATCGGTTAAATGAGTAAATTTTCCCTCACTTTTATATCCATAAAGTTCTTTTTTTGAAATCATTTTATTCCATATTTCATTTATGGAAAAATTATCTATTTTATAATTTCGAAAAACATTTTTGTTTAAAATTTGACAACCTGTAAATATATAATTTTTATCACCTGATTTGCTTAGGGTCTTATTTTCTATACAAAAATCACCTTTCATTCTTTGGTCAAAACTCTTTGATTTTTCAACAACTAAAAGAATATTATTTATTTTATTTTCAAAATAAAAATTCTTCATTTTTTTAATTTCATCTAAATAATTTTTATTCCATATTGTATCTGGATTAAAAATTAAAAAATCATTTTGATTGGAATTATTTAATAAGTTTAAAATTCCACCACCAGTATCTAATATTTTTTTTCCATCATGAATCACTTTCGGTATTGGGTTTAAATTAAGTTTTTTAATATAATCCTCAATTTGATTGCTTAGATAAAAAGAATTAATTAAAATATTTTTAATTCCTAATGAATTTATTATATTTATTGTATTTTCTAGAAGTGTAATTTTATTAATTTCTATTAATGGCTTTGGTTTAGTTAAAGTAATAGGATTCAATCTTTTTCCATAGCCTGCACATAAAACTAATGCCGTATTTATTTCCATTTTTTCAGCCTAACTTTTTTACTAAAATACTTATTTAAAGTTTTTTCTAATTCTTCAAAAAGTAAATTATTTGAAATTCTTTCCTCAATCATTTTCCATGCATAAGGTATTAGCTTCATATATTGTTTTTTTTCATCTCGTATAGCTAATCGGGTAAATATTCCAATAATTTTAA
>CACLIZ010000018.1 GCA_902607115.1 uncultured Pelagibacteraceae bacterium
TATTTCTCACAAGGACAACCATTGTATATGCTGTTGTACGCTTCTGGAATTATCTTTTTTACATTTTTTTATACATCTATAACTTTTAATCCAGTGGAGACTGCAGAAAATTTAAGAAAATATGGTGGATTTATACCAGGTATAAGACCAGGTGAAAGTACAGCTATTTATATAGAAAATATTTTAACAAAACTAACAACTATAGGTGCATTATACTTAACATTAGTTTGTTTAATGCCAGAATTTTTAATCGCAAATTATCCAATACCTTTTTATTTAGGTGGAACCTCAATATTAATTGTTGTCGTTGTAGCAATTGACACTGTAACTCAAATACAGACAAGGTTAATGAGTTCACAATACGAACAATTAATTAAAAAAACTCAATTTGGAAAATAATATTAAAGTGTGAATATAGTTTTGTTTGGACCACCTGGAGCTGGAAAAGGAACTCAATCTAAATATTTGGTAAAAAAAATTAAAGGTTTTCAAATTTCGACAGGTGACATGTTAAGAGACGAAATTAAAAAAGATTCAGAAATTGGGAAAATGATAATTAACGATATGAATGATGGAAAATTTGTAAGTGATGAAATAGTTAACAGACTTATAAAAAATTTTATATTTGATCCTCAAAAAAAAGATAAATTAATATTTGACGGATATCCCAGATCATTAAGTCAGGCAAAAAATTTAGATTTGTTGTTACATAAAACAAACCAAAAGATAGATTTAATTTTTTTTCTAAATGTAAATAAAGACACAATAATAAAAAGAATTGAAAAAAGAAAAATTATAGAAAAAAGGTCAGACGATGATTTAAATACTATTATTGCAAGGTTTGATACTTACATGGAAACAACTAAACCTGTCTTAGATTTCTATTCTAAAAATCCAAACTTTCATGAGATTGATGGAACCCTTGAAATCGATGAAATAACTAGAAAAATAGAGAGTTTTATCAATGTATAAGAGGATTGACATTGAAAAATCATCTTATATAAGGAGGCTAATTTTTTTCAATTAACATGGCTCGTATTGCAGGTGTAAATATTCCACAGAACAAATTGGTTCATATAGGTCTTACATATATATATGGTATAGGTGACAAATTTTCTTCACAAATTTGTAAGGCTTTAAGTATCCCATCATCAAAGAGGGTAAATGAACTTTCTGATGAAGAAATTTTAAAAATAAGAGAATACATTGATGGCAACTTTGTTGTTGAGGGGGATTTAAGAAGAGATAATTCTTTGAGCATTAAAAGATTGATTGATTTAGCTTGCTATAGAGGCACCAGACATAAAAAAAAATTACCAGTTAGAGGCCAAAGAACAAGATGCAATGCAAGAACCAGAAAAGGTAAAGCAATTGCAATTGCAGGAAAAAAATTAACACCACTAAAAAAATAAAATATGACAACTGAAAATAAAACAGAAGATAAAAAAGAAAAATCAATTGACAAAGAAAACTCAAAGAAAAAAAGTTTTTCTAAGAAAAAAAAATCAAAAAAAATTATACTGAATGGTATTGCTTATGTACAATCAACATTTAACAACACAATCGTGTCTATTGCAGACACAAATGGAAATGTAATATCGTGGGCATCAGCTGGACAAAAAGGTTTCAAAGGTTCTAGAAAATCCACACCTTATGCCGCTCAAGTAGCAGCCGATGCTGCCGCTGTGAAAGCGCTAGAATTTGGAATGAAAATATTATCTGTTGAAGTTAAAGGACCGGGTTCTGGTAGAGAAACTGCTCTAAGAGCACTGCAGGCCAGAGGTTTTAAAATTACTTCAATTAAAGATACTACACCAATGCCTCATAATGGAACAAGGCCACCGAAAAAAAGGAGAGTTTAAATATGGAAACGACTAATGTTAATTTAAAAAATTGGAAATCACTTATAAAACCTTCAAAAATAGATGTAGATCAAAATGAAGATAAAACATTTGCCAAAGTAACAGCCGAACCACTTGAAAAAGGATATGGTTTAACCATTGGTAATTCTCTTAGAAGAATTTTACTTTCATCTATTAGAGGAACCGCCGTTACAGCAATCCAAATAGATGGAGTACAACATGAATATAGTTCTATTAAAGGTGTAAGAGAGGATGTTACTGATATAGTTCTTAACATTAAATCGTTAGCTTTAAAAAGTAATTTTGAAGGAAGTAAAAAATTAATTTTGGAAGCTAAAGGTCCTGGTGAAATTAAAGCATCACAAATAACTCAAATTCCAGATATAGAAATTTTAAACCCAGATTTAGTAATTTGCAATTTAGATGAAAATACTAATTTTCATATGGAACTTTTTATAGGCAACGGTAAAGGTTACGTTTCTGCAGAGTTAAATAAACCTGATGAACCACCTTTAGGTTTAATTCCCATAGATTCACTGTTTAGCCCAGTTAAAAAAGTATCATACTCCATCAGTACAGCAAGAGAAGGAAAAGCTTTAGATTATGATAAATTGACTATGGAAATAGAAACCAACGGATCAATTACTGCAGAAGATGCTTTAGCATATTCTGCAAGAATTTTTCAAGATCAGCTAGGAATGTTTGTCAATTTTGATGAACCTCAAGAAATTAAAATACAGGATCAACCTAAAGAACCAGAATTTAATCAAAATCTTTTGAGAAAAGTTGATGAGCTTGAATTATCGGTAAGATCAATGAATTGTCTAAAAAATGATAACATTATTTATATTGGTGACCTTGTTCAAAAATCAGAAGGCGAAATGCTTAGAACACCAAATTTTGGTAGAAAATCTTTAAATGAAATTAAAGAGGTCCTAAGTGGAATGTCTTTATATCTAGGCATGGAAATTCCTAACTGGCCACCAGATAATATAGCTGAATTATCGAAAAAATTAGAGGACGCTATTTAAAAATGAGACACAAATTTGGTCACAAGAAACTAAATAGAACTTCAGAGCATAGAAAGGCTCTAATTAAAAATATGCTCAATTCTTTAGTTAAATATGAACAAATCACCACAACTTTACCCAAAGCTAAAGTTATAAGGCCTGAGGCTGAAAAACTAATTACTATTGGAAAAAAAGATACATTAGCAAATACAAAAAAACTTGTTTCAAAGTTACAAAATATTCAAACTGTAAATAAGATTAGAAAAACACTTTCAAAAAGATATTTAGAAAGAAAAGGTGGATATACAAGAATTATTAAAGCTGGTTATAGGTATGGAGATAACGCTCCAATGGCAATAATAGAGTTTATTGATAGAGACCTAGAGGCAAAAAGAGTAGATAAAAAAAAGAATAAAGTAGAAGATAAAAATAAAGAGACAACCCCAACACAAAAAACAGCTTAAACATTAATTATAAAAAATGTTAGAAGTAATTAAAATTGATAATTACTCTGTTGGTGTAAGAATAGATAAATGGATTAAGAATAACTTAACGAAAATCCCACAAAGTTTAATTGAAAAAGATTTACGAAATGGAAAGATCAAAGTTAACAAACATAGAGTTAAAAGTTCATATAAATTAAAAAAAGAAGATGAAATATATTTATATAATATTTCATATAAAAATTTATCAACACAAAAAAAAATATTTATTCCTAAAGATATAACTATAAAAGAAACGGAAAAAGATATTATTGAAAATAATTCTGACTTTATTGTAATAAATAAAAAAGCAGGACTGCCAGTGCAAGGTGGTACAAAAGTTAAAGAAAATGTTGTAAATATTCTTTCAAACAGTAATTTTTTTGATCAATCAAAACCCTACATAGTCCATAGAATAGACAAAGATACTTCCGGGATTTTAATTATTGCAAAAAATCGTGAAACAGCTCAACTATTAACTAGTCTATTTAGAATAAGAAAGATACACAAAACTTATCTTGCTTTATCATATGGCCAAATTGATAAAAAAAAAGATATTATAGATAATAATTTGATTAGATACGAAGGTAGAAAAAAAATATTAGAAAGAGCAATTACTCATTATCAAGAAATAGATAGTAGTAAAAATTATACTTTGTTTAAATTAAAACCTATTACAGGCAGAAAACATCAGATAAGAAAACATTTGGTTGATCTATCATGTCCTATAGTAGGAGATAAAAAATATTTTTTACAAAAAAAATTTATAAAATCTCAATTAATGCTACATGCTTATGAAATAAAATTTATTATTAATAGTAAAAAATATAGTTTTAAAGCTGATTTACCTGAATATTTTAAAAATTTTTTAGTTAAAAATAACTTTAAACAGAAAGATTTTTAATTAATTTTTTTTCTAATATTTTAATAAAATTGGAGTATTTTATTTTTGACACATCCTTTAAACTAATAACTTTTCTCCCTTTAAGCCCGCAAGGAATAATTTTTTTAAAATTATTTAGATTATTATTAATGTTTATTGAAAATCCATGGTAGGCAATCCACTTTCTTACTCTAATCCCTATGGCAGCAATTTTTTTGCTTTCATTTTTATGATTTATCCATATTCCAATATTTTTTCGGTCACTGTTAGTTTTGATTTTAAATTCTTTGAATGTATCGATTATTGAATTTTCTAATAACAAAATAAATTTTCTAATATCTTTATTTCTTTTATTAAGGTTTATCACAAAATAACATACTAACTGTCCCGGTGAATGGTTTGTAATTTTTCCTCCTCTTGAAGTTTTAATTACCTTAATTGATTTATCCAAAATTTCAGATTGATTAAAGTTTTTACCAGCAGTGTAAATCTCATTATGTTCTAAAAACCATATTAACTCATTTGCTTTATTATTAATTACCTTTTCCAATCTTTCTTCAAGTAATCTTATAGCATCATAATAATTTACAGGTTTTACTGACCTTTTTATCTCTATACTCATATTGAATTTGTAATATAAGGATATCGCTCAAAAAAACTAGGAATATCAGTCATGAGTTTAATTAAAAAAAGCAAAGATAAAATTGTTAATTTTGAATTTAACAAGGAATATATAAAAGTAATCACTGAAAAAATCTCTAACAGTGATGCATCTTTTATTAGTAATTCTTTTAAAGAAATGCACCCAGCGGATGCTGCCGATATAATTGAGCATTTATCAATAGACGATAGAGAAAACTTAATTAAATTAAATAACTTTAAAATTGATCCAGCTATATTTATTGAACTCAATGAAGCTATCCAAACAGAAATAACTAAATATTTATCAAATGAAAGCATAGTCTTTATTTTAAAAAATCTTGACTCAGATGATGCAATAAAAGTTTTAGAAAATTTAGATGAAACTAATAAGACTGATATTTTAAGTTCATTGCCTCCAAAAGACCGATTTGTTCTTTTAGAAAGTTTAAGTTATCCAGAAGACAGTGCTGCAAGAATTATGCAAAGACAATTCACAGCCATTCCAAGCAATTGGTCTGTCGGCCAAACAATTGACTATTTAAGAGAAAATAGAGATTTACCAGAAGAATTTTTAGAAATTTTTATTGTTGATAATGAATTTAAGCCTATTGGCACAGTTTCTTCTTCAAAAGTTTTAAGAACAGCAAGGGAAGCTAAAATGATTTCGATCACAAATGAAACTCAATTCCTAATTCCTGTTGATATGGACAGGGAAGAAGTTGGTCGAATGTTTGAAAACTATAATCTTAATTCAGCTTGTGTAGTTGATAAAAACAATAAGCTTGTTGGAATGATAACAAACGATGATGTATTAACAGTTTTAGCAGAAGAAGCTGAAGAAGATGCACTAAGATTAGCAGGTGTAGGTGATGAAGAAATTACTGATGGAATTGTAAAAAAAACAAAGAGAAGATTCAACTGGCTGTTATTAAATTTATTCACGGCTTTTTTGGCAACCTGGGTAATAAGTTTATTTGGAGCTACGATAGAACAAATGGTAGCATTAGCATTTTTAATGCCAATCGTTGCATCTATGGGAGGTAATGCTGGCATGCAAACACTTGCAGTAACTGTAAGAGCTATAGCTACTAATGATTTAACAGAAAATAATTTTGCACAAAATATATTCAAAGAATTTTCTATTGGAATTTTAAATGGAATTATATTCGCAGTAATAAGTGCAGCTATAGTTCAATTATGGTTTCAAGATTCAATTTTATCTTTTATAATATCAATATCGATGGTGCTTAATATGATAGTTGCAGGTTTATTTGGAATATTAATACCAATAAGTTTAAAAAAATTTAAAGTAGATCCCGCCATAGCATCAAGTGTTTTTGTTACGACAATCACTGATGTGATAGGCTTCCTATCATTTCTTGGTATTGGTGCTTACTTTTTTTATTAATTAAATATTATCAATTAATCTAATTTTATCTATTTTATAAGCAATAAGTAATTTGAAATTTTTTCTAGTTATTTTAGTAGATAAATTATTTTTATTTCTTATTTCAAGATATTCAATTTTATCACATAAATAACTAATTTTATTTTTATAATCATTTAATAAATTTATATTTTTAAAGTTTGAAATTATTTTTTTTTTAAATTGTAAAAGTAATTTTGAAATTTTTTCTGATTTTTTTAAAGAACTGTTATTAAGCAAACTATTTCTTGATGATAATGGTAATTGGTTTTTATTTCTGACTGTTTTACAAGATATTATTTTTGTACTAAAATTTTTTTTTAAATATTTTTTTATTAAATATATTTGTTGAAAATCTTTTTCACCCAAAAACATATATTTTGAAGGTATATTGACTAATAATCTTTTAACTACAGCCAAGACTCCTTCAAAATGTCCTTTCCTATATTTAGCACACAAAATTTTATCATTTTTTGTAATTATTAATTTTTTACTAATGTTTTTTTTATAAACTTCTTTTTGATTAGGCAAAAATAAAAAATCAATTTTTAATCTTTTTAGAATCAATATATCTTTTTTAAGATTTCGAGGATAATTATTAAAGTCTTTTTTATCATTAAACTGTGAAGGGTTAACGAAAATAGAAACTATTATTTTTTTTGATTTTTTTTTAGCAATATCAATTAAAGATAAATGGCCATTATGTAATGACCCCATAGTTGGTACGAAACCAATATTATCATTAAAATTAATTTCTTTTTTTAAAACTTTAAAGCTTTTAATAATTTTCATTTATGATACTTGATTAAATATTACATTATGATCAAACAAGCAATAATACCACTTGCAGGATTAGGCACTAGATTATTACCTTTAACGAGTGTATTTCCCAAAGAATTACTCCCTATAAATGGCAAGCCTGGATTAGAATATATTTTGGATGAATGTATTGATGCTGGAGTTAAAGAAATTATATTTATCATATCCAACAAAAAAAAATTAATAAAAAAATACTTTTATAATGATTTTTTTTATAAAAAAATTATTAAAGCAAAAAAAGATAAGAGAATAATTAATGAATATAAAAAAATATTAAAATTTAAAAAAAAAATCAAATTTGTTTATCAAAATAAACCTTTAGGCTCTGGTGATGCAGTTTTAAAAGCAAAAAAATATATAACTGGTTCTCACTTTTTAATTCTATTTCCTGATGATTTAATTATAAAAAAAAATTGTTCAAAAGATATGATTTCTATACATGAAAAATTAAAGTGTTCAGTGATGGCATCTATGAAAGTCAAAAAGAAAGAAGTTAATAGGTGGGGTATTTTTTCAGTCGATAAGAAAATAAATAAACAAAACTTCTTAATAAAAGATGTTGTTGAGAAACCACGACCACATGAAGCTCCGTCCACAAATGCTGTTATAGGAAGATATATTTTGCCTAAAGAAGTTTTTACCAAGTTAAAAAAACAAAAAAAAGGCATTGGAGGAGAAATTCATATAACAGATTCAATTAGAAAATTAATCTTAGAAAATAATAAATTTATCGGCCATAATTTTGCCGGTAAATATTTAGATTGTGGCACCATGAAAGGCTATATAAAATCCTCATTAGAAATTTCGAAACTATGAAATTGTGCATGATTGGAACGGGTTATGTAGGCCTAGTTACCGGAACCTGTTTTTCAGATATAGGTAATGACGTAATTTGTGCCGATGTTGATAATAATAAAATTAAAAATTTAAATTTAGGAACTATTCCAATCTATGAACCAGGGTTGGAAGAAATGGTAAAAAGAAACGTTAATCAAGGAAGATTAAAATTTTCTAATGATGTTTCTGATGCAATCAGGAAATCAGATATAATATTTATTTGTGTTGGTACGCCTACAAATAAAAAAACAAATGAAGCTGATTTAAAATATGTTTTTCAAGTTGCTCGTAAAATTAAATTTAATTTAAATAAGTATAAAATTATAGTCAATAAATCAACGGTACCAGTGACAACCGGAGATAAAATCGAAAGTATTTTAAAAAGAAATAAATTTAAATCCAAGTATGATGTAGTTTCAAATCCTGAGTTTCTAAGAGAAGGTGAGGCCATTAGAGATTTTGTTGTCCCAGATAGAGTCGTTATAGGAACGAAAAGTAAAAAAGCATTGAAAATTATGAGATCATTGTATTTACCTATAATAAAAAAAAACTCTCGTTTTTTTTCTACTTCTAGAAGAGGCGCTGAACTAATTAAGTATGCTTCAAATGCCTTTTTAGCTACTAAAATATCTTTTATTAATGAAATGGCAAATTTTTGTGAAGAATCAGACATTAATATTGAAGATATATCAGTTGGTATGGGTTTAGATCAAAGAATAGGGGAAAGATTTTTAAGAGCAGGCCCAGGATATGGTGGCTCTTGTTTTCCAAAAGATACAAGGGCTATAGTAAGCTTAGCAAAAAGATTTAAAGTAAACTTATCAATTATTAATTCAGCAATTAAATCAAATAAAAATAGAACAAAAATTCTTTTTAATAGAATATTAAAAATTGTTAATAATAAATTTAAAAATAAATCTATAGCTTTTTTAGGAGTAACTTTTAAGGCTAATACAGATGATATGAGAGAGTCACCATGTCTTTCTTTGATACCTGCTTTAATTTCAAAAGGTGCTAAAATTAATTACTATGAACCAACAGGTCAAAAAAAAGAACTAGATAAATATAAAAATGTAACGTTTTCAAAAAAAGTATCCGATGCAACTAAAAAGGCTGACCTTATCATTGTTCATACTGAGTGGAATGAGTTTAAGCAATTAAATCTAAGAAAACTTCTAAAAAATAAAAAAGTTATTGTATATGATATGAGAAATATTTATTCACCAGAAAAAATGAAAAAAATTGGGATTAAATATTATGGCATTGGTAGATAGGTTATTTTAATTCAAAAATAGCATCAACCTCGACAGCAACACCTAAGGGTAAACTATTTGCACTTATTGCAGCTCTTGTATGTATTCCAATATCCCCAAAAATTTTAGCAATCGTATCAGACGCACCATTAATTACTTTAGGCTGCTCAATAAAATCGTCAGTTGAATTAACAAAACCAGTAAGTTTTATGCATGTTTTAATTTTAGACAGATCATCAGATAAATGTTTTTTAGCTTGAGATACAATACTTAAGGCACATCTTATTGCAGCTTCATAACCTTGTTCCGTGGTAAATTCTTTTCCTAGTTTACCTTTTATTAAATTTCCATCACTATCGATAGAAATTTGACCCGATATATATAAAAGTTTACCAATTTCTTTAGCTGCAACATAAGATCCTACAGGTGGTGTTGCTTTTGGTAATACAATATTTAATTGATTAATTTTTTCATCAATATTCATACTTAATTATTCCCGGCAAAGAATGTCTTTAACAGTCCTTTCTTCCTTTGGAGGGCACTTACTGAATGGTTTTTTTAAGTCTGGTTTTTTAATTGAACTTAATGTCTCACACGAAGTTAGAAATAATAATGATATAAATAATATTGCTAATTTTTTCATTTTTTTCCTTTTTTTTTATTTTTATCGTATTCCTTTCTCTTTTCTATCAAAATTAATGCTTCTTCCATAGTTAAATCTACAGGATCTTTCTCCTCAGGAATTGTTGCATTTAAAGATTTATATTTAATATATGGACCATACTGGCCTTTCATTATTCTAACAGGTTTTTTATCATCAGGATGTTCTCCAAGATCTTTTATTAAAGATGAAGAAATTCTACCAGGTTTAGCTTCAGCAATTAGAGTAACAGCTCTGTTTAATCCTATTGTGAAAAGCTCTTCGATATTCTCTAGACGAGCAGATTTATTATCACACTTTAAATATGGACCAAATCTACCCGAATTAATAGTTATATCCTTTCCACTATCTGGATGTTGACCTATGATTTTTGGAAGTGAACACAAATATTTTGCTTTTTCTAAATCAATTTGTTCTATTTCTAAACCTTTTGGAACTGAGATATTTTTTAAATTGTCATTTTCTTTTTTCTTTTTCTTTTTTTTTTTATTAGATGTTGTTTCGTTCTCAATCATTTCATATTGAAGATAAGGTCCAAATCGTCCATTTTTTAAATAAATCTCTTTTCCATTATCATTTTGGCCAATTAATTTTGGTTCTGATAGTGCAATTTGATCATTTGACTTAGATTTTGATAAAGGTCTAGTGAATTTACATTCTGGATAATTGGAGCAGCCAATAAAAGCACCACCTCTAAAGCTATTTTTTAAACTTAATTCTCCTACATTACATAATTTACATTTTCTGTTAATCTTTCCATTTTCATCAGATTCAAAAATTAATTCACCAAGACTTTCATTTAAAAGATCTAATACCTCTCTAGTTCTTTTTTCTTTAACATTTGAAACATTTGTGTTGAAATCTTTCCAAAAGTTATCAAGAACTTTAATCCATTCTTCTTTACCGGCAGTAATATCATCAAGCTGCTCTTCTAAACCAGCTGTAAAACCATAATCTACATATTTTGAAAATAATTTTTCTAAGAAAGCTGATAATAATTTTCCTCTATCTGTTGGAAAAAAACGTTTATTAACTATATCTGCGTACCCTCTGTTTGAAATTACAGATATAATGCTTGCATATGTTGAAGGTCTTCCAATTCCTAACTCTTCGAGTTTTTTAACTAAGCTAGCCTCGGAATATCTTGGCGGTGGTTGAGTAAAATGCTGTTCATCAATGAAATTATCTATTACAACTTCGCCTTTACTAACATCGGGAAGAATTTTTTCATCATCATGCTCATCAACACGTGTAAGTTTTAAAAAACCATCAAATTTAATTACAGAACCTGAACATTTGAAATGGTTTAAATTATCATCTGAAATTATTGTTATAGTTTTTCTATCAAACTTTGCTGCTTCCATTTGTGAAGATAGAGCTCTAGACCAAATTAAATCATACAATTTTACTTGATCCGTGCTTAAAAATTTTTTTATTGACTCAGGAGTTCTTGAAATATCAGTTGGTCTTATTGCTTCATGTGCCTCTTGAGCATTTTTAGCCTTTTTACCAGAATAATTATTAGGCTCTATAGGAAGATAGTTCTTTCCATAAGATTTTTTTATATAACTTCTAAAATCAGTTACAGCATCATTAGATATGTTTGTACCATCAGTTCTCATATATGTAATTAATCCAACTGTTTCACCCTCTATATCTATTCCTTGATATAATCTTTGTGCAATTTGCATTGTTCTTGATGCACCAAAACTTAATTTGCTAGATGCTGATTGTTGTAGAGTAGATGTTGTAAATGGTCCAAGGGGATTTCTTGTATATATTTTTGAACTGATATCTGAAATTTTATATTTAGATCCGTTAATTGTCTCGATTGCTTTACTGATATCTTCTTTAGTTTTAAAAGTAAATTTATCTATTTTTGAATTATTAAGTAATGCAATGTTTGAATTTAAAATATCTCCTATGGAAGTTTTAAAATTAACATTTAAACTCCAAAACTCTGTAGGTTTAAAGAGTTCAATTTCATGTTCTCTTTCAGTTAACAACCTTAAAGCTACAGATTGAACTCTTCCAGCAGATTTTGAACCTGGGAGTTTTGTCCAAAGAATAGGGGATATATTAAATCCTACCAAATAATCCAAAGCTCTTCTGGCCATATATGCATCTACTAGATTAGTTTCAATATTTCTTGGGTTATCTATTCCATTAGTTACAGCTTTTTTAGTAATTTCATTAAATACCACTCTTTCAATTTTTTTATCTTTTAAAAGTTTCTTTTCATCTAAGTATTCTTTAACATGCCAAGCAATAGCCTCACCTTCGCGATCAGGGTCTGTGGCAAGAATTATTTTCTCTGAATTCTTTGCGGCATCTGTTATTTCTTTTAAATATTTTTTAGAAAAGCTATCAACTTCCCATATCATTTTAAATTTATCTTTTGGATCTACAGATCCATTTTTAGAAGGCAAATCTCTTATATGACCATAACTTGCTAAAACAGTATAATTTTCTCCTAAATATTTATTAATAGTTTTAGCTTTTGCAGGACTTTCAACTATGACAAGATTCATAATTAAAGAAACTACACAAAAAACAGATCAATAGTCAAATTAATAAATTTTTGTTTTAGATTCAGTATGATTTAACAGTCTTTTTATATTTTCCCGATGAGTAAAAAAAATTAAAACAAACATTATTATAAAGAAAAAAACTATTTCATCATCAAATACAAAATAATTAATTAATGGTATCGAGAGGCTACCTATTAATGATGACAATGATGAATATTTAAATATAAAAAAAGTTATTAACCAAACAACTCCAAAAAAAATTCCCAAATATAAATTAATACAGCAAAGTATGCCGATGTAAGTGGCCACACCCTTGCCACCTTTAAATTTTAACCAGATTGGAAATACATGTCCTAAAAATACACATAGTGATGAAATATATAAATACTCAATATAATAAATTTTAACAAATATTAGTGGCAGTACTGCTTTCAATATATCTAAAATTAATGTTGTGTAACCAATTGTTTTGTTTCCAGTTCTTAAAACATTTGTAGCACCTATATTTCCAGAACCTATAGTTCTTACATCTTTATTTAAAAAAATTTTTGCTAATAAGAATCCAAATGGTATTGAGCCTAAAAAATAAGAAATAATAATAACAAGTTCTAGTTTCATTTAATTTTATATAATTCTTGACCTTTTACAAAAGTATTTAAAACTTTTCCTTGTAATTTTCTTCCTTCAATAGAAGTATTTTTTGATTTAGATACAAGATTTTCTTTTTTAACTACCCAAGGTTTATTAATATCAATTATGCAAAAATCACCATCGGTACCTACACTTAGATTACCTTTATTAATTTTTAATATTTTTGCTGGATTATGAGTTATTAGTTCAATTATTTTCTCCAATTTTATAGAACCATTGTGAAATTGTTCTAACGCTAGACT
>CACLIZ010000019.1 GCA_902607115.1 uncultured Pelagibacteraceae bacterium
CCAAACTAATTAATATATCGACATTTTCAAATTCTTGGCTTTCTTTGATTATAAATAGCTTAATATCTTTGCTATTTAAGGAAAAACTCCTTTCTTTGAGATTAATTTTAAAAAAAACATGCTGCAATTCAATATCTAGTCTTCCATCTAAATTAGAAACTTTTGACTTTATTAATTCATTAAATTTATCTGTTTTAACTCCAAAAAAACTCAAATACGAAATCAAAAAAACTATTATTAATAATAAAATTCCTAATATTCTTAATAAATTTTTAAACATTTAATTTATACAAGCTGCTTTCTAAAAAATTGTCTATATCACCATCTAATATTTTATCTGGATCAGAGCTTTCCTCTCCTGTTCTATTGTCTTTAACTAATCTATATGGGTGTAAAACGTAAGATCTAATTTGATGACCCCAGCCAATGTCAGATTTAGATTTTTCTATACTTTTCTCTTCCATTTCTTTTTTTTCTAACTCATGTTCATAAAGTCTGGCTTTAAGCATGGCCATACATGTTTCTTTGTTTTTATGTTGAGATCTTTCATTTTGACATTGAACTACAATATTTGTGGGTAAATGAGTTATTCTAACGGCGCTATCAGTTGTATTAACGTGCTGCCCTCCTGCTCCACTAGATCTATAAGTATCTATTCTTAAATCTTTTTCTAAAATTTCAACTTTAATATTTTCATCTAATACAGGATAAACCCATACGCTTGCAAAACTGGTATGTCTTCTTGCTCCTGAGTCAAACGGAGAAATTCTTACAAGCCTGTGGATTCCTGACTCATTTTTTAAATAACCAAATATAAATTCTCCTTTAATTTTAATTGTGGTTGATTTTATGCCAGCTTCATCTCCTTTATGTTCACTAATTAATTGAAATTTATAACCTTTGTTTGAAGTCCATTTAATATACATCCTTCTAAGCATTTCAGCCCAATCTTGACTTTCTGTACCTCCTGCTCCCGCATGTATTTCTAAAAAACAATCCAATCTATCATTCTCATTAGATAAAAAACATTTAATTTCATTTTTTTTTACTTCATTTTTTAGTTCTTTTATTTTTTGAACCACTTCATCAATAATTTGCTGGTTTTTTTCTTCATTTGCTAGATAAAATAAATCTACTAATTCATTTAGTTGATTTAAATGAGATTTATAAGCATTAGTCAAATCTTCAAAAGATTTTTTATCTTTAAGAATTTTTTCTGCTTCTTGCTTATTTTTCCAAAAATTAGGATTTTCTATTTTTTTATTTAAAATTTCAATCTTATTAAAAAGGTCCTTCTTATCAAAGAAACTCCTTAACCCTTAAATTTATCTTTTCTATATTTAGTTTTTCCGATTGAAATTCGTTTTCCATTAATAAAAGTTATAAATATTATCTTTTGAAATATAGTTTATATTACCATATTGAATTTTATTATTAACTAAATCTTTTTCTTTAAAAGCCTCAATAATAATTGATTCATCACTATAAGATGCTCTTTCACCTGTTTTGTAGTTTACAACAAGCATTTTGATTCCTTGAGGAATTTTAAATGGCCTGGCCTTATCTTTTTTAACTGCATTTATTACAAAATTTTTAAATATTGGCATTGCTGTCCTAGATCCTGTTTCATACCTTCCTAACGATGATGGTTCATCATATCCAACGTAAATTCCAATAACATAATTAGATGAAAATCCAACAAACCACGTATCTGTATTTTTATTTGTTGTGCCAGTTTTTCCTCCAAGATCTAAATTTAAATCTTTAAGACCTTTTGCGGTTCCTCTTTTTACAGTGCCTTCTAAAATTGAAGTCATTTGATATGCTGTTTCTTTACTAATAATCTGTTTAAAATTATTTTTTATTTTTGGAATTTTTTTACTTAAATATGAAATTTGATCACAACCTTCACACTCTCTATTTTCAGAATTGAATATAGTATTTCCTTCACTATCCTGTATTCTATCTATAAATTTTGGATTAATTAACTTTCCTCCATTTACAAAACTACAATAAGCACTCGTTAATTTTAATAATGTTGTTTCGCTAGATCCTAATGATAACGACAAAAGTTCTTCGGGATTTTCATAAATATTTAATTCACTTGCAAATTCAGCAATTTTTTTTATTCCTATATTTTGTGCAATTCTTACGGTCATTAAATTCCTTGATTTTTCTACACCGGTTCTAAGTGTTGATGGCCCATAAAATTTCTTTCCATAATTTTCTGGTTTCCATAGTTTTAAATCTTCACCTTGATCAAAGACAATTGGTGCATCTAAAATCAAAGTAGCTGGTGTATATCCATTTTCTAATGCTAATGCGTAAACGAAAGGTTTAAAAGCAGAACCAGGCTGTCTAAAAGCCTGGGTGGCTCTATTAAATTCACTATTTTTAAAACTAAAACCTCCACTTAAAGCTAATACTCTTCCAGTATATGGATCTATAACTATAATAGCACCGTTAGCTTTTGGTAATTGTCTTAAATTAAATTTATTATCTTTTATTTTTTCTACATAAATAATATCTCCTACTACAAATAGATCTTTAAAATTTTTTTTTGTCCAATCTATTGATGAGAATTCTATAATACCATCAATTCCATCTTGTGTTTCAATTTCAGCTGAGAATTGATTTAATTTTTTTATGATTGATAACTGCCAACCTATAGACTCTTCTAATTTATAATCATTTAGATTATTTGACCATCCTGAATTATATTTTATATTTAATAAAGGTCCTCTCCATCCCTTTTTCTTATCAAAATCAATTAAACCTTTCCTTAATGATTGTGTAGCTTTTTCTTGCAAATTTAAATTTAGCGGAGTGTTTATTGTAAATCCTTGTTTGTATACTTTATCAAAACCATATTTATCTACAATTAATTTTCTAATGTCTTCAACATAATAATTTGAATTTTCTAAATAAACTGATTTTCTTTTCTTTATATTTATCTCTTTTTCTAAAAGGTTTTTAAATTCATCTTTATTTAAATAGTTATTTTCATATAGATTTTTTAATACCAAATTTCGTCTAAACTTAGCTAATTCAATATCTTTATAAGGATTATATCTGCTGGGAGCTTTGGGAAGAGCAGCTAATAATGCGGCCTCTGAATAATCTAGCTCACTAATTGGTTTATCGAAATATTGTAAGCTAGCAGAAGCTATTCCGTAGCTACCTTCACCCAGATATATTTGATTAAGGTAAAGTTCAAGAATTCGCTCCTTTGTTAATGCTCTTTCTATTCTGAATGCTAAGATTGCTTCTTTAAGTTTTCTATCAATAGATACTTCATTCGATAAAAGGAAATTTTTTGCAACTTGCTGTGTTATAGTTGAGGCTCCTTCAAGTCTTTTTGAATATAATATATTTGTAATATTGTTAATTGCTGCTCTTATTACTCCTTTTGCGTCAACCCCTGGATGTTTAAAAAAGTTTTTATCTTCAGCTGATAAAAATGAGTTTACAACCAAAGAAGGTATTGAGTTATATGGAACAAATATTCTTTTCTCAGATGAAAATTCGCTCAATAATTGTCCATCATTAGAATAAAGTTTACTTGAAATTGGAGGTTTGTAGTTTTTTAAGAATTTATAATCAGGTAATTCATTTGAATAATGCCACAAAATACTTACGATTCCTATTAAAGCTATAAATGAAAGAAAAATGGACAAAATTAAGATTTTTTTTAGTTGCTTGATCATTTTTAGTTTATTTAATCCATGAATTTGTTAATGTTATGGCACACATAATATAAACAAAATTTAAATGAATAAAATACACATAAACATATGCCAAAGAACTTATTTATTGATGCATCGCATCCTAATCAAACAAGAGTTGTTCTTAAATCAGAAAATGATATCGAAGATTACGAATACGAAGGAAAAAACAATAATTTAATAAAGAACAATATTTATTTAGGAAAAGTAAGTAGAATTGAGCCATCTCTTCAAGCTGCTTTTGTTGATTTTGGAAGAGAAAGACATGGCTTTCTATCATTTAATGATATCCAAAGTGATTATTATCAAATTCCTCAAAATGACTTAGAATTAATTAAAAAAGAAGAAGAAGAAACAAGAATTGAACTACAAAAACAAAGCGAAATAGAAGAAAAAGATTTAGAAGAAAAAGATTTAGAAGAAAAAATTCTTGAACCTGAAAACAAATTAGAAATATCTGAGGAAGAAAATCAAAATAATGAAAAAAATTCAGAAACTAAAAATAACAATATTTCTATTAGAAAAAAAAGATATAAAATTCAAGAAGTTATAAAGCCTAATCAAGTAATATTAGTTCAAGTTCTAAAAGATGAGAGAGGCCTGAAAGGTGCTGCTCTTACCACTTTCATATCTATTGCTGGAAAATATACTGTTTTAATGCCTAACACTTCAAAAGGAGGAGGTATATCTAGAAAAATTTTTAATCCGATAGATAGAAAAAAAATAAGACAAATACTAAATTTAATAAAAATTCCAAGTGAAATGGGGCTAATTGTTAGAACTGCTGGATCTAATAAAACTAAAAACGATATAGAAAATGACTTACAGAATTCAATTAATTCTTGGGAAGAGATTAAAAATAGTGCAATGGATTCTATAGCTCCATCATTAATTTTTCAAGAAAGTGATATAATTAAAAGAAGCATAAGGGATATGGTAGATGATGATGTACAAAATATTTTTGTTGAAGGGAATGATGGTTATCAAAAAGCAAAATTATATATAAAACAATTAATGCCTAAGCAGCTTAAAAAAGTAAAAAAATATAGAGATAAAATACCTCTTTTTTTTAAAAATAATATTGAAGTTAAACTTTATGAAATTTATAAATCAGAAGTAAAACTTAAATCAGGTGGATATCTAGTTATCAATCCAACTGAAGCGTTGGTGTCAATTGATGTAAACTCAGGCAAATCAATTAAACAAAAAAATGTTGAAAGCACAGCTCTAGATACAAACCTAGAAGCGGCTGAAGAAATAGCAAGACAAATCAAAATCAGAGATTTGTCTGGATTAATAATTATTGATTTTATTGACATGCATAATTTTTCTAATCGAAGACAGATTGAAAGAAAACTTAAGGAAAAATGCAGAAAAGATAGAGCTAGAATTCAAATTGGTAGAATTACACATTTTGGATTAATGGAAATGTCTAGACAGAGATTAAGAGAGAGCAATGTAAAATGGATAATGAGTTTAACAAATGAATCGCAAGCTTTAAAGGTTTTAAAATTGTCTGAAATTAAATCATTAGAAAATAAATCAAAAGAAATTTTAATATATTTAAATAAAAAAATAATAGACTTTATTTCAAAATATAGCAAAGATGATATAAATTTTTTTCAAAAAAAGAATAAGATCAAAATTATTTTTAAAGAAGATCTAAACTTTGGAGTTAATGATTATAAACTAGAATTTAAATCAAAAACTAACAAAGTTATTGAAACGATACAATCTGAAAAAATAATTACAACTGAAACAAATGTTGTTAAATTTGAAGATAAAAAGAAAATTTTTAAAAAACCATATAAAAAAAACTTAAAAAAAAAATATTTTAAAAAATATAAAAAAAAAATTAAATAATCCCTTTTTTTGGGGAAGAGTGGCTTCCAAAATAATTTTTTTTCATTCTACCGGATAAATAAGATTTTCTTCCTGATATTACTGCATATTTCATTGCTTTGGCCATTTCGATTGAATTGTTTGATTTAGCTATAGCAGTATTAACTAAAACACCATCACAACCTAATTCCATCGCAATAGTTGCATCTGAGGCCTGTCCAATGCCAGCATCTATTAAAAGTGGAATTTTAATTTTTTGTTTAATTATTTGAATATTTACTTTATTTTGAATTCCCAATCCTGAACCTATTGGAGCTGCTAATGGCATTATAGCTACCGCTCCAACATTTTCTAATCTTTTTGCCATTAAAGGATCGTCATTGCAATAAACCATAACTTTAAAACCTTCTTTTGTTAAAACCTCTGTAGATTTTAGTGTCTCAATCATATCTGGAAGTAATGTTTTTTTGTCTCCCAATATTTCTAATTTAACTAGTTTCCATCCTCCAATTTCTCTTGCCAATCTTAGTGTTCTCAATGCATCTATAGAATTAAAACAGCCAGCAGTATTTGGTAAATATGTAATTTTTTTTGGATTTAAATAATCCATCAACAAAGGTTTTTTTTTATCAGTAATATTTACTCTTCTTACTGCGACCGTAACAATTTCAGCCCCTGAGGCTTTAACAGCATTTGCACATTCCAAGAAATTTTTATATTTACCCGTACCAACGATTAATCTAGATTTAAATTTTTTATTTGAGATTTTAAAATAATCTTTTTTCCTCATTATCCTCCACCTATAAAATGAACTATTTCTACTTTATCATTTGATTTAAGAAAAATTCTATTAATTTTTTTCTTTTCAACAATTAAGTTGTTTTTTTCTATCGCGATCTTATTTAGCGGAAACTTTAATTTATTTATTAAGTTAGCTAGATTTATACCCTTATTAACCTGAATTACTTTACCATTTAACTTAATTTTTATTTTATTTTTTTTTTGCATGTAATATAAATAATCTGTGCAAAATAATATCATAATAATCAATGGACCAAATATAAATTTACTAGGAGACAGGGATAAATCTATTTATGGCAGTCAAAGCTACGAAGATTTGATAAAAAATTGTAAATCTGAAGCATCTAGAAAAAATATCAATATTGACTATTATCAATCAAATATTGAGGGTGAATTAGTAACAAAAATTCAAGAATCTATAAAAATTTATGATGGGATGATTATTAATGCAGCAGCATTTACTCATACCTCTGTAGCAATAAGAGATGCTCTAAGCTTATTTAAAAAACCTTGTATAGAATTGCATATTTCAAACGTACACAAGAGAGAGGAATTCAGACATAAATCTCTTATAAGCGATGTTGTTACCGGAATAATTTGTGGACTGGGAACCAATGGCTATATTTTAGCCATAAATGCAATGCATGAATTGTTAAAAAATGGAAATAGATAAAAATATAATTCTTAAGCTTATCAGTGTTTTGGAAGACTTAAAAAAATCTTTAAATGATAAAGACTATAAAATTAAACCCGATGATTTAGAAAATCAAACTAATATTGTTGAAAAAGAAGATCCAAAAAAATCAGTAAAAAGTCCAATCGTAGGAACTGCTTACCTTGCTCCTGAACCTGGGGCAAAAAAATTTGTAGAAGTTGGAAAAAAAATTAAAAAAGGTGATACAGTTATAATAGTTGAAGCGATGAAAACCATGAACCATATTCCTTCTTCACAAGATGGTACTGTAAAAAAAATTTGTGTTGAAGATGGTCAACCAGTAGAATTTGGTCAAAATCTTATAATTTTCGAATAATGTTTAAAAAAATACTAATCGCAAATCGCGGTGAGATTGCTGTTAGAATAATTAGAGCATGCAAAGAATGGGGAATTTCTACTGTCGCAATTCATTCAGATGTTGATAAGGACAGCATGCACGTTCGATTGGCAGATGAAAGTGTTTGCGTTGGCTCTCATCAACCAATTAATAGTTATTTAAATATACCTGCAATTATGTCAGCAATTGAACTAACTGGCGCAGAAGCAGTACATCCAGGATATGGATTTTTATCAGAAAATTCTGAATTCTCAAAAATACTTGAAGAAAATAAAATTAAATTTATTGGACCGTCATCTAAACATATAAAAATGATGGGTGATAAAATTCAGGCCAAAAAAATTGCAAAAGAATATGGTTTGCCAATAATTGAAGGATCCGAGGGAGGAATTATAAATAAAGATGAAGCAAAAAAAATTTCAGAAAAAATAGGTTATCCAGTGCTAATTAAAGCTGCTGGCGGTGGTGGCGGAAAAGGTATGAAGATTGTTAATAAAAGTGAAGAATTTGAAAACTTATTTTTAACAGCAAAATCGGAAGCAAAAAAATATTTTGGAAATGATGAAGTATACATTGAGAAATTTTTTCAAAATCCTAGGCATATAGAAGTTCAAATTCTATCAGGAAAAAATAGAACAGTTCATCTACATGAAAGAGATTGCTCGGTTCAAAGAAGACATCAAAAACTTATTGAAGAAACTCCAAGCCCAATTTTGAATAATGAAATTAGAAAAGACCTGTTCAAGAGAACAGTAAATATGGTCGAAAAAATAGGATATGAGGGAGCGGGCACCGTAGAATTCATTTATGAAGATGGTAAATTTTATTTCCTAGAAATGAATACAAGAGTACAAGTAGAACATCCTGTAACAGAAGTTGTAACTGGAATAGATATTGTTAAAGAGCAAATACATATTGCTTTTACTGGAGACACTGCCTTAAAACAAGAAGACATAAACCCTAGAGGTCACGCAATAGAATGTAGAATAAATGCTGAAGATCCTTCAAAAAATTTCCAACCTTCTCCTGGTACAATAGGAATGTGCCATCAACCTTCCGGTTTCAGAACAAGAGTTGATGGGGCTATTTACCAAGGCTACAAGGTAACACCTTATTACGATAGTATGATTTGTAAGTTAATTTGCCATGGAAGAAATAGATCAGAAGCGATACAAAGGATGAATAGATCTCTAGACGAATTTGTAATTGAAGGTATTACTACAACAATTGAACTTCATAAAAAGCTAATAAAACACGAAAAATTTATAAATTCAAATTTTAATGTAACTTGGTTAGACAAAGAAAAGATTATATAGGTCTACAAGAACTAAGCCACAAATCATATACGGGATGATCAAAAGGATTCAGTGTTGGGCTAGATGAAAACGTCCATCCATTAAAAATAAATACCCTTTCATTATCAGAAATATTTAAATCTTTAACTTGAATATATGCTGTAATTTCTGGATCATCATCAAATTTTGAATTTTCACATTTAAGAACTTTAATGATTAAATTTTGGAACTTTTTTTCTTCTCCAATTTTTAGTTTCAATATCGTATTTTTAGAACTTACTTTATCTAAAATATTTATTTCAACTAGTAAATTTTTTGAATCTTTATCTAGCTCATCAGATTTAGAATTAGTAAAATTAATAAGTAAAAAAATTAGAATAAAAAAATTAATTATTCCAAGTTTTATATTTTTTTTTTGTAACATCCTGATTTTTTTGAGGATTATATGCTTTTTTGGTGCCTGTTGGATTGGATAAATGATTTAACTGCCAGCTATATTTTTTAAGTTCATGATTCTCTTCTATTTTATTTTTTATTGAATGCATCCATGAATACCATTCAACAGGAATTTTTGTTGCCTCTATTTCATCTTTATAAATTACCCATCTTTTTTTTCTTTTTTTATTTTCATAATATTTGTTTCCAAATTGATCTTCTCCAACAAATTTACCAAAAAAAATTGTTTGTAATCTTGTTCCAAAAGTTTGGCGATTCCACCAAGTCAATGTTTCTTTTAAGAGTGTCAACATATTTATTTTCAATTTTTAATTGTAAAAAAAAAATTAGACTAAATTATAATTATGTATATACATTAAATTATTAATACTCAAAATATTTTTAAATTATGGCAAAATATATTGTTGAAACATATTACACTTGTACTTTCAAAGTTAAACATTATTTAGACGATATAAGCAATAACCAGTTAGATCAACTTGATAAAAAGGATGATGGGGAGTACGAAATTTTAGATGTAAAATTCGATAAAAGAAATACCAAAAATTTAGAAAAAAAAGCAGAACAGGTTGAGATAAATTATAAAGATTCTGTACAAAACATTAGTAACCCAAAACAGAATATTGCTTCAAAAAATGTAGTTCTAAACAATGCATTTAAAGAAAGTATTACTAAAAGATTCAGCATGCCAGATAGAAGAAAAGGATATATTCAAAAAGCCACTATTGGCGATCACAAAGTATACCTACATACTGGTGAATATGAAGATGGCAAAATTGGAGAAATATTTATTGATACTAGCAAAGAAGGAGAATTGGTTAAAGCATTGATGAATAACTTTGCTATAGCGGTATCTCTAGGTTTGCAATATGGAGTTCCATTAGATGAATTTGTAAGCGCATTTATAGGTACAAAATTTGAACCATCTGGAAAAGTCCAAGGTAATGACAGGATATTAAGTGCATCTTCAATATTAGATTATATATTTAGAGAACTGGCAATATCCTACTTAAATAGAGAAGACCTTGCTCACACACCATCTATTGCTAATAAAGATGTTGCGGAAGAAAGTGAGCAAAATAATGAAGAACAAAGTAAATTTATTAAATTAGTTAAAGATATTACTAGTAAAGGTTTCGTTAGAAATAATTATAGAAAGAAACTAGTTGATCTTTCTGATATTAAACTAAATTTAAAAGGTAAAAAATAATTTATTTATTTTTATCCAAAATTTTTAAATTTAACTCTTTAAGCTGTTTTTCACCCACATCTGATGGTGCATTCATCATCAAATCTTGTGCATTTTGATTCATTGGAAACATTGTAACTTCTCTTATATTTTTTTCATTTGCCAACAACATTACAATTCTGTCTATACCAGGGGCAATTCCTCCATGAGGTGGGGCACCATAACTTAAAGCATTTATCATTCCACTAAATTTTTTATCAACCATATTTTTTTCATAACCCGCTATAGAAAAAAGTTTATACATTAATTCTGGTATATGATTTCTTATTGCTCCAGATGATAACTCTACCCCATTACAAACTATGTCATACTGGTAAGCTTTTAGCTCTAGTGGTTTTGATAAATCTAAATTATTTGGGTCTCCTTGGGGCATTGAGAAAGGGTTATGACTAAAGTTTATCTTTGATGTTTCTTTATCTAATTCAAAAATAGGAAAGTCAGTTATCCAACAAAAAGCAAATGAATTTTTATCTACAATACCTAAATCTTCTCCTATTTTATTTCTAGATTTAAACATAATTTCATGAATTTCATTCTCTTTACTACATGACATAAAAATACTATCTCCTTCTTCAGCTGAAGTTATTTTCATTATTTCCTTTAAAGAGTCTTCTGAAAAAAATTTTCCAACTGGTCCTTTTCCTATTATTTTCCCACTTTGGTCTTTTTCAATAGATAAATAGGCTAATCCACTCCATCCTTGATCTTTTGCCCATTTGTCAATGTTGTCAAAAAAACTTCTTGGTTTAGTATTTGTTTTTTTTGTCACAATAGATTTAATTAGTGATCCTGATTTAAATAGTTTTTTGAAAATTTCAAACTTAACATCATCTCTTTTAAAAACTTCTGAGATATCATGGATTATTAGTGGATTTCTTAAATCTGGTTTGTCAGTTCCATATTTATTCATTGATTCTTTAAATGGAATTCGGGGAAATTTTTTATACAACATTTTTTTTTTAGAAAAATTACTAAATAGACTTACCATTAACTTTTCTACTACTTCAAAAACATCCTCTTGTTCTACAAATGACATTTCAATATCTAATTGATAAAATTCACCAGGACTTCTATCTGCTCTAGCATCTTCATCTCTAAAACATGGTGCAATTTGAAAATATTTATCAAATCCAGACATCATTACTAACTGTTTAAATTGCTGTGGAGCTTGTGGTAAAGCATAAAATTTACCTGGATTTAATCTACTCGGTACTAAAAAATCTCTCGCTCCTTCGGGGCTAGAAGATGTAAGTATTGGTGTTTGAAATTCATTAAACCCTAGTTTTTCCATTTCTTTTCTAATGAATGAAATAACTTTTGACCTAAGAATTATATTATTATGAATTTTTTTTCTTCTTAAATCCAAAAATCTATATTTTAGTCTAATGTCTTCTGCGTATTCTTGATCTGAAAATACTGGTAACGGAAGTTCTTTTGTTTTTCCTAAAATTTCAAAAGATTCAATTTTTATTTCTATTTCACCAGTTGGTATCTCATTGTTTATGGTTTCTTTTGATCTTTGCAAAACAATTCCATTAATCTTTATTACTGTTTCAAGAGGTATTTTTTCCAAATCAGAGAAATTTTTGTTATCCTTATCTATAGTACATTGAGTAATTCCAAAATTATCTCTTAAATCAATAAATAATAAATTTCCATGATCTCTTTTCTTATGGACCCATCCAGATAATAATACTGATTTTTTAACAGAATCTTTTTTTAATTCTCCACAGCTATGTGTTCTATATTTATTCAATTATTCCTCTAAAATTTCTTTAATTACCTTATAATCAATCGGTTTTTTATTTATTAAACTAAATTGATCCACTTTATATATAAAATCCAAAATTTTTCTATACGACCTTTCTATTCTTTTAGTTATATATTCAATTATTTTTTTCTCAATTTTTATTTGTCTATCTGAAAAATGTTTCAAAATTAATGCAAAAATCATATCATCATCAGGTTTTTCAATTTTAGCAAATATACAATTTTTGAATCTAGATTTTAAATCAGGTAGTGAAAAATCGGTTGAATTAATAGAGTCTATTGAATTTATAATTAAATACTTATTAAACTGCTCTACAAAGTTAAATATTGAATAAAGAATATTTTCATCATGAACATATTCTAAATTATCTAAAATAATGTTCTCATGAAATCTTATTTTTTTAAAAAATTCTTCATTTATCTCATCATTTTTAATAATTATAGCTTTATTTTTTTTTTTAAATATTTCAGACAAATGAGTTTTTCCTGAAAATTTTTCACCGTATATATTTAAAATACTTTTTTCCCATTTGGGCCAGGTGTCGATTAGACTAAATGCAAAATAATTACATTTTGATACAAAAAAATCATCATAGGCAAAATTTTGTTCAAGTTCAAATTTTAACAATGTTTGATTTAATTTACTCACTTAGATTCCATATATTATTTTCAATTGATACTTTTATCTCAAATTTTTCAAATTCATTTATTAGTTTGTCTGGAGTACTATTACTAAGAATAGAATATCTTGTAATCTCACTATCAAAAAAACTAATATGATATTTCTCAACTACATCAATTTCATTTAGTATTTTTTCAATTTTTTGAACAAAAGAAATATTTTTAGAATTTATATCTATTAGAATATTTAATTTTATTGAGGAATTAA
>CACLIZ010000020.1 GCA_902607115.1 uncultured Pelagibacteraceae bacterium
AACCAATTATTTGGAATAATTATATAGTGAATTGCAAGCACTATTCCAACAGATACACTTAAGCCAAAGATCATTTTAATAAAGTCTTTTCCAATTAGTGGGAAAACATATTTAAATTTATAATCTTTATTCATTGTCGATATTGCTAATTCTCGACCACACAACAATCCAACAAATACCCAAGTTGTAGACATCGGTAAATCATTTAATTCTTTAAAATAAAACAATACTGCTGCATAAATTACATTTATAATTGTTGCAGATCTGGCATATCTTGTTCCTGTTTTGTCTAAGACAACTTTTTGAATTGGTCCACCATGGATATAAAAAATGTAAAATAATAGTACAGTGAAGTAGCCCATTACAATTAACAAAAGAGTAATGTCTAATTGACGTGGTAAATAAACTGCAATGTTTGCAACGTCATGAGATAGCCAAACCCACCATAACCAACCTGAAGTAATCCATACAGAGTTTCTCCAGAAACCTATCCATTTCTCATCAACTTCATCAAATTTTTCATTTATAAATTTTGATATTGTAATCCATGCAATGTAAGCAACTACAGCTGCTAAACCATAACCAACAACACTTTTCATTAACATTTTTTCTAAAACTACTGTTGAGGCAAAAGCAGATAAAACTAAGAAAGTAGTAGAAACTGGAATACCTATTCTTGTTAGCAATAATAATATTGCAGGAGCAACTGCGTGATACCATTGTATTTCTTGATAAGGTATTCTTGTTAATCTTCCATATGATATATCTCCATCATAGGCATACCAACCCCACCCAAGAGCTAAAACCATTACAAATGAGGCTGAAGCAGCCAAAGTATACCATTTAAACCATTTTTGTTTAGATGCTATGAATGTTCCTAATGTTTGAATTGAGTCGTTTCCGATAACGCTATAACCGGCCAATCCAAATCCAACAATAGTGTAGATTAATGTCAACTCCATTTTTTTTCTTTATATTTTTTTTTTTATTAATTACAAATTTTATTTTAAAGTTATAATACTACTTCAGGTTTAAATTTTATTAGCACGATGGTTAAAGCAGAATATTAATTCTTATCTATGAAAAAACTTTGGTCTGCCAGCAAATCACAAATTGCAAACTCAAATCTTGCAAATTATGAAGTTTATATCTCACAAAAATACAACCTAAAGTTCAAAAGAAACTATAAAAATCTTTTATCTTGGAGTGTTAAAAATTCAGCAAAATTTTGGGAGTCGATCTGGGACTATAGTAACGTTAAGGGAGTTAAGGGCGCAATAAACTTAAAGAAATCAAAAACATTTTATAAAAATCACTTTCTTTCTGATTATAAATTAAATTTTGCTGAAAATTTATTATCTAAAAGTGACAATTCTAAAGCAATAACCTTTGTTAGCGAGAATGGTTATAAAGAAAAAAGGTCTTGGAAAGAGTTAAATATTAATTCTAATAAAATTATTAGTTTTTTAAAATCAAACAAAATCAAGAGCGGTGATCGAGTTGCCGCTTATCTTCCAAATATAATAGAAACTGTAGAGTATTTTATTGGAACAAGTGCAATTGGAGCAATTTGGTCATCATGCTCTCCTGACTTTGGTGTTAAAGGAGTAATTGAAAGGTTTGCACAAATTAAACCTAAAATTTTAGTTATTACTGACAGATATTATTATAATGGAAAAGAAATCAATGTAATTGAAAGACTTCCTGAAATTGTAAAGAAAATTAAATCAATAAAAAAGGTTGTAGTTTTAAGTTATCCTGGAAAAAAACTTACAAAATTTAAAAAAATTAAATCAATTAAATATTTTTATTCAAAAGATATAAAAAATATAAAAAAAACAAATCATACATTTAAAAAATTTAGCTTTAACCATCCTTTAGCCATACTTTATTCAAGTGGAACAACAGGAAAACCAAAATGTATTTGCCACAGATCTGGTGGTGTGCTTCTTCAGCATTTAAAAGAACATCAATTGCATTGTGAAATAAAACCTGGTGATAATATTTTTTATTTTACAACCTGTGGCTGGATGATGTGGAATTGGTTAGTAAGTTCTCTTGCATCAAAAGCATCTATTTTTCTTTTTGATGGTTTTCCAATGTATAAAAAAAATGACTTACTGTTTAGATTAGTCAGTAGAGAAAAAGTAAGTTTGCTAGGCGTTAGTGCAAAATATATTGATAGTTTAAAAAAACTAAATCTTAAAATTAAAAATAAAATAAATCTTAAAAATCTAAAAGTAATTTGCTCTACAGGTTCCCCTTTGTCCAAAGAAGGTTTTGAATATGTTTATAATAATGTTAAGAAAAATGTTCACCTTGCTTCTATTTCTGGAGGAACAGATATTGTTTCATGTTTTGTTTTAGGAAATATATATCAACCAGTTTATTCAGGAGAAATACAAGGAAACGGTCTTGGCTTAGATGTAAAAGTTTTTAGTGAAAAAGGAAAATCTAAAGTTAATAAAAAAGGTGAATTAGTGTGTGTATCACCCTTCCCTTGTGTGCCTTTAAAATTTTGGAAAGATAAAAATAATAAAAAGTTTGAAAAAGCCTATTTTAAAAAGTTTAAAAATACTTGGCATCATGGGGATTATGCGCTCAAAACCAAAAGAGGTGGCTATATAATTTATGGTAGATCTGATGCTACATTAAATCCTGGTGGTGTAAGATTAGGAACGGCAGAAATTTATTCAGAAGTTGAAAAGTTTAAAGAAATTAAAGAGTCTATAGTTGTCGGCCAGTCTTGGGATAATGATATTAGAATAATTTTATTTGTAATATTAAACAATAAATATGAACTAAATGAAGAATTAAAACTCAAAATGAAAAAACAAATTAGGTTTAACGCTTCACCTAGGCATGTTCCATCTAAAATAATTCAAGTAAGCGATATTCCTAGAACTAAAAACAATAAAATAGTAGAGTTAGCTGTAAAAAACATAATAGAAGGTAATCAAATTAAAAATAAAGAAGCCTTAGCAAACCCTAAAATTCTTGATGAATTTAAAAATATAAAAGAATTAAAACAGTAATGATTAAAGATATTATAAAAAATTTAAAACCTTCCTCTACTCTTCTTATTAATGAAGTGTCAAATAAAATGGAAAAGGAGGGAAAAAAAGTATTTAAATTTGGTTTTGGCCAATCTCCTTTTAAGGTACCTGAGGATGTAGTGGCTGAACTAAAAAATCATGCACATCAAAATAGTTATTTGCCTATGCAAGGACTAAAAGAGTTAAGAGATTCTATTGCAAAATACATATCTGCAAAAAAAAAGATTGAATATAAATCTGAGAACATAATTGTAGGTCCTGGATCAAAAGAACTTATGTTCTTACTTCATGTACTTTTTGATGGTGAAATAATTTTGCCTGCTCCAAGCTGGGTGTCTTATGGTCCACAGGCAATTATTGGAAGAAATAAAGTAAAGTGGTTGGAATGTTCAAGAGAAAATAATTGGTTTCCAACAGCAACTGAATTAGAAAAATTATTAAAAGAAAATAAAGATCAAAAATATTTATTAATTTTAAACTCACCTAATAATCCATCAGGCCAAATTTGTAAAAATTTAGATGAATTAGCGGCTCTATCAAAAAAATATAATTTATATTTCTTGTCTGATGAAATTTATTCTGAATTATCATTTGAAGATAACTATCAATCAATCTCTTCTTATGCTCCGGATAAAACAATAATTAGTACTGGCTTAAGTAAGTGGTGTGGAGCTGGTGGATGGAGATTGGGATATTTTATAATTCCAGATAGTTTATCAAATATTACTAATCAGCTAAAGGTTTTAGCAAGTGAAACATTTTCGTCTGTTAGTGCTCCAATACAATATGCAGCAATAGCAGCTCATGAAAATAATCATGATGAATATATAAATAAATCTAAAAATATACTGAAAGCTGTTGGAAATTATGTCTATGAAAATTTAAAAACAAATGATGTACTAATAAATAAACCACAGGGTGGATTTTATTTAATGCCAGAATTTGTTGGAAAAAAATTTAGTAGTTCAAAAGAAATGTGTAAAGATTTATTAGAAAAAACTGGCGTTGCTTTATTGCCTGGATCTGATTTTGGTTTTAATGAAAATAGAATGTTGTCAAGGCTAAGTTTTACTGATTTTGATGGAAACGAATTTATGAAAAAAACCCATAATGAAAAAATTAATAATGAATTAATTGAAAAATTTGCACCCAAGGTTGTAGAGGGGGTAATTAAATTAAAAAACTGGTCTACAACCTAATTCTATTATCAATAATTTCTAAAATTAGAATGATTATAAAGTAAAAAAATGCTAGAATTTTTTTATAAATAATAAGGGGGAATATGAAAAAAATAATTACAAACATATCTGCCATCTTTTTATTAGTTGTATCAACTCTGTCATTTACAACGATAGCTAAATCTGCTGAGTTTTTTACAATTGGTACAGGTGGACCAACTGGAGTTTACTTCCAGACTGGAAACGCAATATGTAAAATGCTACATAAATATGCAACAAGTTCTGAACACGGAAGAAGTAAAGCTAACTCAGACAAAGCATATAGATGTACAGCTCCTTCAACTGGAGGATCTAACTACAACATTGGACAAATCAAAGAAGGTGAATTTCAGTTTGGTGTAGCACAATCTGACTGGCAATTTCATGCTTACAATGGATCAAGTAAATGGGAAGGAAAACAATATAGCAATTTAAGAGCTGTATTTTCTGTTCACAACGAACCATTTCAAATTTGGGCAAGAAAAAAAGCTAAAGTAAAAGATTTTTCTGGATTAAAAGGAAAAGTTGTTAACATTGGTAACCCTGGTTCTGGACAAAGAGGAACTATGGAAGAACTAATGAAAGCAAAAGGTGTTGATAATAGTTTCTTTAAATCAGTAACTGAATTAACTTCATCAGAGCAAGTTAAAGCACTTTGCGATGGTAAAATTGATGCTTTCGGATACTCTGTAGGATTTCCTAACGGAGCAATGGAACAAGCGGCAACTTGTGGAGCTAAAGCTCTACCTATCAATTTAACTGGTTCAGAAGTTCAAGGATTAATTAGCGGAGCAGATTATTATGCTCAAGCAATTATTCCTGCAGGAACATATACAGGTCAGAAAAAAGATGTTACTACTTTTGGTGTAAAAGCTACAGTAGTTACAAGTGCTGACGTTTCTGAAGAACTTGTTTACTTAGTTACAAAAGCTGTTTTTGAAAATTTTGATGATTTTAGAAAACAACATCCTGCATTTGCACCTTTGAAAAAGGAAAATATGATAGCTGATGGATTATCAGCTCCATTACATCCTGGTGCAGTTAAATACTATAAAGAAGCTGGATTAATGTAATCTTATTAAATATTTAATTAAAAAGGCCCAATTTTAGTTGGGCCTTTTTTTTATGATGGTATAAAATTTATTAATGAGTGAATCATTAGATAATATCAAAGATAAAATTCAAGAAGATATTTCTCCAACAAAAAAACTCACTGGCATACATTTAAAAATTGTAAGTTATATTGCAATAATCTGGTCGTTATTTCAATTGTGGTATGCATCTCCTTTTCCATTCATGTTTGATTTTGGAATGTTTAAAGGGTTGCCTGCTAGAGCTATTCATTTAGGATTTGCATTATTATTAGCATTTTTAATTTTTCCAATTACTAAAAATAAAAGAATTTCTGCTTTAGATATTTTTATTGCAATTTTAGCTTTATTTTGTTGTTTATATATATATTTTTTCTACGATCAATTAGTTGATAGAGGTGGAGTTTTATTAACTATTCAAATGGGAAAATTCGAAATTCCCTTGGAGTTAATAATTGGTTCACTTGGTATTTTAATTTTATTAGAAGCCACAAGAAGAGTTATTGGAAAACCTTTGGTTATAATAGCTGTTTGTTTTTTATTATTTTCATACTTTGGAAGATATGCTCCAGAAATAATTTCACATGGCGGATTGTCTTTAAAGAGACTAGTTGGTTTTCAATGGTTTGACCAAGAAGCTATATTTGGAATTCCAATAGGAGTATCAGTTGATTTTATATTTTTATTTGTATTATTTGGTGCATTTCTTGAAACAGCGGGAGGTGGAAAATATTTTTTAGATTTAGCTTTTGCATTAGTTGGAAAATCTAGAGGGGGTCCAGCAAAAGCTGCAATTTTAGGATCTGGTATGACTGGTATGATATCAGGTTCATCTGTGGCTAATACAGTTACTACAGGAACTTTCACTATTCCAATAATGAAACAATCTGGTTTTTCAAAAGAAAAAGCTGGGGCAATAGAAGTCTCCTCATCAGTTAATGGTCAAATCATGCCACCTGTAATGGGTGCTGCTGCATTTGTAATGGCAAGTTTTATAGGTGTTACTTATTTTGAAATTGTAAAACATGCTTTTTTACCAGCTATAATTTCTTATATCGCTCTATTTTATATTTCACATTTAGAAGCTTTAAAATTAGGACTAAAAGGACTTGATGAAAAAGATTTACCAAAATTAAAAGAAACTTTTATAGCTGGATTACACTTTTTAATTCCAATTTTTATTCTTATTTATTTATTAGTTTACATGAGATTAACAGCCTCTTATTCTATTTTTTATGCAACTATTTCATTAGTAATTGTAAATTTTATTAACAAATTAATTAAATCTCCTAAAGAAACGACTTTAAGTGCAAATTTAAATGATTGGTTTAAAGAAACAATTGTCGGTCTAGAAAAAGGTGCTTTTAATATGATTGCTGTTGGAGTGGCAATTGCAACAGCAGGTGTCATAGTCGGTGCGGTAGGTTCAACTGGTTTAAGCACAAACTTAATTTTAGTTATAGAGTCAATTGCTGGAGATAATGTAATAATTTTAATAGCTTTAACTATATTGTTATGTTTGCTTCTTGGAATGGGACTACCAACAACAGCAAATTATGTTGTTGTTGCATCATTAATGTCTATGGTTTTGGTAGATGTAGGTAACGCATCTGGATATATTTTTCCAATAATTGCTGTTCATTTATTTGTATTTTATTTTGGTTTAATGGCTGATGTAACCCCGCCCGTTGGTCTTGCTTCTTATGCAGCGGCTGGAATATCTGGTGGAGATCCTCTTAGAACTGGTATGCAAGCAATATGGTATAGTTTAAGAACTGGAGTCTTGCCAATTGTATTTTTATTTAATCATGAATTATTATTAATTGGAGTTGAAAATATTTGGCATGCAATATTAGTAATTATTACATCCTTGATTGGTATTTTAGTATTTTCAGCAGCTACTCAAGCATGGTTCATTAACAAATTAAGATGGTTTGAAATAATTGTATTTTTGTTTATTTCATTATCTTTTTTATCGCCAGAATATGTTTTAAATAAATTTTATCCAAAATTTAATTATCTAGAGCTTGAGCAAGCAAAAAACTATGTCTTTGAATCTAATAAAGATGTCCATATAAAAATTACAAGACAAACAGAATACGGTGATAAGTATAAGTTGTTTGTAATTAATAAAAATACTTATGAGGAGAATTATACTTTAGAAAATTATGGTATAAGTGTTGCTAAATCTAAAAATAATACAATTGTTGATACTCTAGACTGGAAAGGTAAAGCTAAAAAAAGCGGTTTAGAAATGGATGATATAATTAGTGAAATAAAAATTGAAAATTTTGATAGACCAAACAAAGATATAATTTATATTTTTTCCTTTATAGCTTTGCTTATATTTGGATTTTTAAACTATAAAGAATATAGATTTAGTGGCAAGATTGATTAAAATTTTTTAATCTCCAATAATTATAAGGCCATGGTGTTAAAAATCCTACTATGAGCATAATAGGTACTACCCACCAAGTAAGGATTGCGCCACCGGTCAAAATATAGTCTGTTAGATTCATAGCTATTTCCATACTAACCATTGATAAAAAACTCATTCCTAAGGCTGTTTTTAACGCAAGTGAAAAATTAAAATTCTGTCTTATTAAAATTATAGTTTCCAGAATTACACTTGTTATCAATCCGTTTATAATAGCAAAAACCATTATCCAAAAAACTGGGAATGATATTTGCGATAATTGAAAAAATAGAATTGTTCCAAAGTCACCTATTGCACAACCTAACAAACACCAAAGGGTATTTTTTGCAGACATTTTCCAAGTATGTTTGCATTTCCAATGAAAATTAACTACAGCATCCATACTAATAAGGTAATTCTTTCTGTATTTTTTTCAATGTAGCATTTAAACATTAAAACAAGTTGTCTTATTGATATTTGTTTAAGATCAAATTATGCTGGAAATATGAGAAAAATAGCCCTTTCAATCTCTGAAATCAAAGATATCGAAAAAAGAGAATTTTTAAGATTGGGGGATTCATTTAAATTAATGGAGCAAGCAGGAAAGGCATGTGCAAAACAGATAATTAAAATTTATAAGAAAAATCGGTTTATAGTTGTATGCGGCCCAGGAAATAACGGTGGTGATGGATTAATACTTTCTAGCTGTTTGAGTGAAAATGAAAAAGAAGTTGATTTATATTGTTTAGGAAAAAATAGCTATAAAGGAGATAGTTTAAAAGCTTATAAAAAAAATAAATTAAAAAAAAAACATATAGAAGAGCTAAATATAAACCAAGATGCAGTTATAGTAGACGCATTATTTGGAATTGGTTTAAATAAAAAAATCCAAGGTATTTTTAAAGAGTGTATTGATAAAATTAATAATTCAAAATTAAAAGTTATAGCTGTTGATATACCGTCAGGTGTTTATGGTGATAACGGAAAAATTATGGGTGAAGCTGTAAAAGCTGATGTAACTTTAGCATTACATGCAAAAAAGCTTGGCCATAAAATGTATCCTGGATCTAAGCTTTCAGGAAAAATAAAAATAATTGATATAGGAATATATCAATAATTTTTATACCCTTTTCTTGCCTTGAACTACTCTATCTAAAATTAAAGCAACAAATAAAATAGCTATACCAGCTAATATTCCTTGGCCCACATTTGCATATTGTAAAGCTTCCAACACATCTTGGCCCAATCCTTTTGCTCCAATAAGAGATGCAACTACTACCATCGCTAAACTTAACATTACTGTTTGATTTACACCGGCAAGTATAGACGGTGTTGCTAAAGGTAAATCAACTTTTCTTAAGAGATACCATTTAGATGCACCGTACGCTATAGCTGCTTCTCTAATTGTCTCTGGAACTCCTCTTAAACCTAAAACTGTAAGTCTGACTACAGGTGTTCCGCCAAATATCATTGTAATTATAACAGCCGCAACTTTCCCTGTGCCAAAAAAAGCAATAACTGGAATCATAAACACAAAGGCTGGCATTGTTTGCATAAAATCCATTATTGGACGTATCATTGAATAAAATCTTTGACGTCTTGCACAATAAATTCCAAGTGGTATTCCAATTACAATACTTAAGATTGCTGCAGTTCCTAATAAAGCAAGTGTGGTCATTGCTTTTACCCAAAATCCCAAAAATCCCATATATGCTAAAAATCCTGCTGAGTAAATTGCAGTTCTAACTCCTGCAGAGAGAGCAGTTAAGACTACGATCGTTGTAATTATTACAATCCAAGGTGTTTGTACAAAAAGTAATTCCAAAAAATCTAATACTGATCTTATTCCTATTGTAATTGCTGTAAATAAAGCATCTCCTTTTATTACCGCATAATCAAATATTTTTTCCACCCACTCAATTGATGTGAGTCTTATTTCTGGATGTGTTGGAAAATCATTCATAATTTGAATTAAGCCTGGAAAACTATAATGGATTACTGAGAATAACATTATTACAGTAGTAAAAATTATACTTAAAATATAATTTTTCATTTTCATGCCAGGGCTGATTAATTTGTTTGAAAGCCATTCGGAATATCTTTTTTCTAAAATAGTATTAGCTAATACTCCTTGAATTATTTTGATCAAAACTAATACTCCAAAACCAAATATTGTTATCCAAATAGCCGAAGCTTCAATTTGCTGAACATCTACTACGTACTCTTTCATAGCTTCTTCCAATGATTTTATCGCTCTTTTATAGACTTCTACCTTGTCTGGGTTGTTATCAATTGCCGCTTCGAGCTGTTTGTTTCTAAAGTCAATTGTTGACTGAATTTTATCAATTTTTTCTATAGCATCTTTTGTGATGTTGCCAAACATTCCCCTGATAATTTGGACAACGGCAAAGGTTTCAACAATTAAAAATGCTAAAGCATAATTCCATATATTCCTCATGCCAAACCAAATTGGACCTAACAAAGCGGCAAACAGATTAAATGAGAATGAATAAGATGGCTTGCTTCCAATTTTTTTGAATTCCTCTATATAATATTGTGAATTTGTAATAACAAAATTACTTATAAGTTCTGATCTAGATAAATTTTTATTTTCTTTACTCATTATCGCTTCCTTCAATAACTGCTTTTAAAAGATCAGATTGACTTATAACTCCTAGTTTTTGATTATTTTTGTCTGAAACAATGATCGGTTTGTCTTTTGATATTGAAGTTTCTATTAGTTTACTTAAAACATCATTTTCATTTACGATTTCATTATCATCATCTAATAAACCAAATTTATCTTCATATTCTTTTATAGATTGCATGATTGTTTTTGCTTGAACAACTTTTAATCTTGAAATTCCCTTAACAAAATCAGCAACATATTCATCTGCAGGATTAACTACAATTTCTTCTGGTGTTCCAATTTGAACTACCTCTCCATCTCTCATTATTGCTATCCTGTGCCCTACTCTTACTGCTTCATCTAAATCATGCGTGATAAACACAGTTGTTTTTTTCATTTGTTTTGAAAGTTTTATAAATTCAGATTGAAGTTGTCTTCTAATAAGTGGATCTAATGCGCTAAAGGGTTCATCCATTAATAAAAATTCTGGATCAGCCGCTAATGCTCTGGCCAAACCTACTCTTTGTTGCATGCCGCCTGACAATTCATGAGCATATTTATTTCCCCACCCTTGAAGCTCTACTATATTTAAAATTTTGTTCGCAGCATCTAATCTATCGTTTTTACTTATACCTCTTATTTCTAAAGGCATTGCAATATTATCTAAAACTGATCTATGTGGCATCAGAGCAAAATTCTGAAATACCATTCCTATTTTTTTATTTCTTAATTCTTGCAAGCTATCTTTATCAAACTGCATTACATCTTGATCATTAATTAATATTTTTCCAGATGTTGGTTCTAGAAGTCTATTAATGTGTCTTACTAATGTAGATTTTCCACTACCTGAAAGTCCCATAACGCAAAATATTTCTCCCTTATTTACGTTAAATGAAACATCAGATACACCTATTACAGAATTATATTTTTCTAGCGCTTCTTGTTTTGAAATTTTTTTATTTTGAATAGCGTCCAATGCTTCTTTTGAATTGTTTCCGAATACTTTCCAGACGTTATGAATTTGGATGGCTGCTTCCATATATTATATTTATATAAACCAAAACTAAATTGAAAACATTACCTGGCAACTTTCTGTTGCCAGGTAAATATAATTTATTGATTTAAACTTACAGTCCTAACCAGCCGTCAACTGTAGATTTATTTTTACTCATCCAGTCTCTAGCTACATCAGCTGGATCTCTTTTTTTAACTGATACTTGATATGCCATCCAAGAAACATCATCGCCTGTTATTTGGAATTTCTTAAAAAATTCAACTATTGCAGGTGACTTTTTTTCTAAAGAAGTTCCCCAACCAATTTGGATTTGTTTAAGAGCATCTTTAGATGCAACATATGATTTTTTATACCAATCAGGGTCTGCTTTTGGTTGTATCATTTTATATTTAGCAGGATCATGTTTAGGCTCTTCTAACATTACTACATCTGCCATTCCCCAAATCGCATGTGGTTTGTAACAGTAAAATGCGTAACCTTCGCCTTTTTTTATTGAGTCTAAAACTCTAGCATTCTTAACTGCTTCTGCTGCTCTTATAGGTTCAATTCCAGCATCAAGTAATTTGTAATCCCTTACTTTTACTTCATTAACGTTTGCTGAAGCCCAACCATCTGCACCAATCCAAAACTCACCTTTGCCATTGCCATCGCTATCCATAGCTTTAACAACTTCCGGTCTTCCTAAGTCTTCGATTGCAGTAATATTCATTTTTTTTGCAAATTGTTGTGAAACACAATAACCTTGATTTCCTTCATAAGGATTGCTGCTTAACTTAAGAGTTCCTTTTGGAACTAAATCATTAGTGTACGCTTCTTGGTTTGGTAACCAGATATCAGGGTGAACTTCTATTTCACCTTTGCTTCTATCAATCGCACCATAGATTGCAGTATTATTTCCTGGAACCAATTCTGCTTCTCCACCCATTTTATCAATAACCACTGCAGCTAATAAATTTGCTATAGCAGTTGCGCCTGTCCAACCTGGATCACCAATTTTTACTTTTTCAGCAAAACTTGAAAAAGGAACTAGTATTGAGATCAAACCAGCTATTAAAGTACTTTTTAATACTCTCATGTTTTCCCCCTCTTATTAATTAAATTTATATTACAATTTTAACTATGTTATTTTTAAAGAGTCAATTTATAACGCATTCATT
>CACLIZ010000021.1 GCA_902607115.1 uncultured Pelagibacteraceae bacterium
CCTCTGTAATCGTTTCCAACTTTATCTATTTCATCTAAAAGAATTAATGGGTTTTTTGTACCGGCCTTTTTCATCAACTGAATTATTTTTCCTGGTAATGAACCAATATAAGTTCTTCTATGTCCTCTTATTTCAGCTTCGTCTCTAACTCCTCCTAAAGACATTCTAACAAATTGTCTATTAGTGGCTTTAGCAATTGATTTGCCTAATGATGTTTTTCCAACTCCCGGGGGTCCTATTAGACAAAGTATTGGACCTTTAATTTTTTCCATTCTTTTTTGAACAGCTAAAAATTCAATAATTCTTTCTTTAACTTTTTGTAAGCCAAAATGATCTTCGTCTAGAGTTTTTATTGCGTTATTCAAGTCTACATTGACTTTATCTTTTTTGTACCAAGGTAGGTCAATCATCCAATCTAAATAATTTCTAACAACTGTGGCTTCTGCTGACATTGGACTCATGTTTTTTAATTTTCTTAATTCTGACATGCACTTTTTTTCTACTTCTTTAGGCATTTTTGCTTTTAAAATAGATTTTTTAAGATTTGTACTTTCATCTTTTCCATCTTCAATTTCACCAAGTTCTTTTTGAATAGCTTTTAGTTGTTCATTCAAATAGTATTCTCTTTGAGTTTTTTCCATTTGATTTTTAACTCTTCCTCTAATCCTTTTTTCAACACCTATAATGCTTGCTTCGTTTTCCATGACTTTAATTACTGAATCTAATCTTTTTTTGACATTAAATGTTTCAAAAATGTGTTGCTTTTCAGAAATTGTCATATTTAAGTGAGATGCTATATGATCTGCTGTAGATGAGGGATCTTTTATATCTTTAATGTTATTTAAAATTTCTGAGGAAATTTTCTTGTTTACCGAAGTTAATTTTTCTAGTCTTCTTACCGCAATTGTAGCTAAGGAAGTCAAATCTTCTTCTTTGTTAATATCATCTTTTTGAACTTCATAGTCGCATTTAATGAATTTTTCATTTTCTAAAAAATCCAAAATTTTTACTCTTTTAACTCCTTCAACTAAAACTTTTACTGTGCCATCTGGCAGTTTTAATAATTGAAGTATTCTGCTTTCGCAGCCATAATTAAAAATATCGTTTCTTTTAGGATCATCAATTTCAGAGTTTTTTTGAGTTACCAAAAGTATCTTTTTATCAGATAGCATTACATCATTAAGTGCATTTATTGATTTATCTCTTCCAACAAATAGAGGTATAATCATACTTGGGAAAACAACGATGTCCCTTAAAGGAAGCAGTGGCAAACTCATTTTAACATTCATACATGCTAAATATGGATATTATAAAAAGATTTGCAATAGTTAATTGAAATTTATTAAATATTATTAAGCAGCTGTTGTTTTTTCTGGCTTGGATCTATTTTTTGAATGAACAATTATTGGTTCTGAAGCACCATTTATTGCACCTGTGTCAATAATAACCTCTTCTATGTCATTTTGTCCGGGCAATTCAAACATGGTTTTTAATAATGAATTTTCTAAAATTGATCTCAGTCCTCTCGCCCCAGTTTTTTTTGACATTGCTTTATTTGCAATCTCTTTAATAGACTCATCTTTAAAAGTAAGTTTAACACCCTCAAGTTTAAATAATTCTTTGTATTGTTTTATTAATGAATTTTTTGGTTCTAATAAAATTTTAACAAGAGCTTTTTCGTCTAAATCTTCTAAAGTTGCAATTATTGGAAGTCTTCCTACAAATTCAGGTATTAAACCATATTTTAGTAAATCTTCTGGCTCCAAACTTTTCATCCATTCACCTATATTCTTTTCCTCAAGTGATTTAACTTTTGCGCTAAAGCCAATTGATGAACCTTTGTCTCTTTGAGAAATAATTTTATCAAGTCCTGCAAAAGCTCCCCCACATATAAACAAAATATTTGTCGTATCTACTTGTAAAAATTCTTGTTGAGGATGTTTTCTTCCACCTTGAGGTGGAACGCTAGCAACAGTTCCTTCCATAATTTTTAATAATGCTTGCTGAACACCTTCTCCTGAAACATCTCTTGTAATTGATGGATTTTCAGTTTTCCTACTGATTTTATCTACCTCATCAATATAAACAATTCCTCTTTGAGCTTTTTCAACATTATAATCTGCAGCTTGTAATAATTTAAGAATAATATTTTCAACATCTTCACCAACATATCCTGCTTCGGTTAAAGTAGTTGCGTCAGCCATTGTAAATGGAACATCTAATATTCTTGCTAAAGTTTGTGCTAATAATGTTTTTCCACACCCCGTAGGTCCTACTAACAATATGTTAGATTTAGAAAGTTCTACATTTTTTGAAGTCTTATTTTCATAATTCAGTCTTTTATAATGATTGTGTACTGCAACAGACAAGACTTTTTTGGCATGCTCTTGCCCTATTACATAATCATCTAAAACTTTACAAATTTCTTTTGGCGAAGGTAAACCATCTTGATGTTTAACAAAATTGTCTTTGCTTTCCTCTTTTATTATATCCATACATAGCTCAACGCATTCATCACAGATAAATACTGTTGGGCCTGCAATTAGTTTTCTAACTTCATGTTGGCTTTTGCCACAAAAAGAACAGTAAAGAATATTTTTGTTTGAACTCATAAATTTTTATAACGAATCAATATGACCACTTTATTACATTAATATATATGATATCAAGCGCAGGTTGTTGATTGACTATATATAGATGTCTATTCTCTTTTAGATACAACTTTATCCACTAAACCAAATTCTTTAGCCGCATCTGGTGTCATAAAGTTATCTCTTTCTAAAGCTGATTTGATTTCATCTATCGATTTACCAGTATGTTTAGAATAAATTTCATTTAATCTTTTTTTTAAAGACAAAACTTCATTAGCGTGAATTTCTATATCAGTTGCTTGTCCTTGGTAACCGGCTGAAGGTTGATGAACCATTATTCTTGAATTCGGCAAAGAAAATCTTTTTCCTTTTGCTCCAGCTGCTAATAGAAAAGAGCCCATACTTGCTGCTTGTCCGATACATAAAGTTGAAACATCTGGTTTGATATATTGCATAGTATCATAAATACCTAGGCCTGACGTAACTAGTCCGCCTGGACTATTTATATATAAAAAAATATCTTTTTTTGGATCTTCAGATTCTAAAAATAATAGTTGAGCAGTTACTAAAGATGCAACATGATCATTTATTGGACCAACAACAAAAACAATTCTTTCTTTAAGAAGTCTTGAATAAATATCAAATGCTCTCTCTCCTCTGCTGGTTTGCTCAACCACCATTGGAATTAGAGTATTCATATGTTCATCAATTATTGTCATGTTAAAACGAATCGTTAACTTTTATACAACTTACGATTACTTTTTGCTAACTTTTTTTGTTTTTTTAGGTGTGGTTTTTTTAGATGTAGTTGTTTTTTTTGGTTTTGGTACAGATTTAGTATCTTTTTTTACTTTGTTTTCTTCTACAATCTTATTTGATGACTCTTTCATCGCTTTTTCGTTTTCAGCTTTTAATATTTTTTCAGCTTCTTCCTTTGAAATTTCTTTTACATTAGCGTTAGTTTGTTTTTTTATCTCAGCAAGAATTTTTTCTTCATAAATTGATCCTCTAAGACTTGCAATAGCACTTGGATTTTTTTCATAATAATCTTTAACCATTTTTTCTTGGCCCGGCATCATCTGAAATTGTTTTTGGATTTCCATATTTAATTCTTGTTCAGTAACATTTATTTTATTTTTTTGACCAAACTCATTTAAAATTAAACCAGTTTTAATTCTTTTCTTTGCCTGATTTTCTAAATCTTTTTTATTTTTTTTAACATCTTCTTCTTTCATTCCATGAGTTAATACATTTATTTCTTGCTCTATTAGTTCCTGAGGCACTTCTTCAATTTTAATTTTATCTAATTGTTCTAAAATTTGATTTTTAGATAGCATATCTAATGAATTTTTGTATTCATCATTAATTTGTTTTGAAATTAATTCTTTTAAACCATTTAAATCTTTTGCTCCTAAATTTTTTGCAAAATCATCGTCTACCTTAACTTCATGATTAATTTTTACATTTGTGATGCTGCATTCAAAAATTGCTTTTTTATTTACTAGATCTTTTTCAGGAAAATTTTCAGGTAATGTAACTTCTACTTTTTTAATACTATTTTTTTTAACCCCAATTAATTGATCATCAAAACCTTTTATGAATAAATCTCTACCCAGAATAAGTTGGGTATTCTTACCTTCGCTTCCTTTAAAATCTTTACCTTCTGATGTAGCTTTATAATCAAATATAACCAAGTTTCCTTTAACAGATTTGTGATTTACATCAGCATCCTTAAAATTATTTTGTGAATTTGCTATTTGCTTTATTCTTTCTTCTATATGTTTTTTATCAATTTTAACTTTATATTCGTCAAATTTTATGTTTTTAAGTTGTTTTGTGTCAACTTCAGGTAGCTCTGTAACTGACATTACATATTCTAATTCTTTTCCTTCTCCATATTTTTTTAAATCTATTTTGGGCTGGGTTGCGGGTCTTATTTTGTTTTCCTCTAAAGCTTTTGACGATGTATCTTTTAAAACTTTATCCAAGACTTCACCCATAATTGCTTCACCAAATTGTCTTTTGAGAATTTCTCTAGGAGCTTTTCCTGGTCTAAATCCTTTTAGGTTGTAGTTTTTTCTAATTTCTTCATACTTTTCTTGCAAATATGTATCCATTGTCTTTTTATCGACAATAACTTTTATGTCTTTGCCAAGACCTTTCTTATTTTCAATTGTAACTTTCATATAAATATATGGTAGGGCGAAAAGGACTCGAACCTTCACCGATTGCTCGACTGGTTCCTAAGACCAGCGCGTCTACCAATTCCGCCATCGCCCCAGTTTTAATATGGTGCTTTATATATGATTGAAGTTATTTGTCCAATTAGAATAATAGTGTAAATATAGTATAAATTTTAAAAAAATGACAATTTCACCTTGCATTAGCATCTGTCGAACTGATCCTTTAACAGGTTACTGTTATGGATGTGGAAGAAGCAATGAAGATAAGATCAAATGGAAAGATCCAAATACAACTGAAGAATGGAAGGTTGAAAACTTAAAGACAACAAGATCTAGATTAAATGGATGGCAACTAGAAAGTTTTAATGAGTCTTATGAACATAAAGTAAAGAATGGCATTTCATTATTTAAAGCAAGTCAAAAATAATATGGATAAGACAAAAATAGCAATAATTGTATATGTTTCAGGTCTAATATTTGGTGCTATTGTATTAGATATGTGGAGCGCTGAAACCAGCCCAAAGGCATTATTAGGTATACTTTGGACAACTTTATTTGCAATTTCTTTATATTATATAGAATCTAAAAACAAATAATATTTACCTAACTATAATTAGAATAACTTAAATATTTTATAATTTATCAGTTGAATATTATTTAATTCAATTATAGTTTTCGAACTCGTGAGAATTGAAGAAGAACTTAAACTGGATTATTCTGACGTATTATTTAGGCCTAAAAGAAGTACTTTATCGAGCCGAAAAGACGTTGATCTAAATCGTACCTATAAATTTAAATACAGTAAAAATGAATGGTCTGGTATTCCTATAATGGCTGCTAATATGGATGGTGTTGGAGAGCTTGGTATAGCGGATAAATTATCTTCAAATGAGATGATTACATGCCTTACAAAACAACATGATGTAAAAAAATTATCAAAATATAAAAATCTAAAAAAAAATTACAAAAATATTGCTCTTAGTATTGGAATTAAAAAAGAAGATTTTGAAAGTCTAGATAAAACTTTAAAAGAATTTAGCTTTTTAAACTTTATTTGTATTGACGTGGCTAATGGATATTCTGAACATTTTAGTAGTTTTCTTAAAAAAGTAAGAGATAAATATCCTACAAAAACACTTATAGCAGGAAATGTTGTAACTGCTGATATGACTCAAGAACTTATATTAAGTGGGGCCGATATTGTAAAAGTTGGAATTGGTCCTGGGAGTGTTTGTACTACAAGAATTCAAACTGGTGTAGGATATCCGCAGTTAAGTGCCGTTATAGAATGTGCCGATGCAGCTCATGGTTTAGGTGCTCATATAATTGCTGACGGTGGATGCACTTGCCCAGGCGATGTTGCAAAAGCATTTGGTGGTGGTGCGGATTTTGTAATGTTAGGTGGTATGTTTGCCGGACATGATGAGGGTAGTGGAAAAATAGTGAAGGTTAATGGATCTAAGTTCATAGAATTTTATGGATCAAGTTCCGACACAGCTAATAATAAACATTACGGTGGACTTTCAGACTACAGAAGCAGTGAAGGTAGAACTGTCAGAGTTAAATATAGAGGAAAAATTCAAGATACTATTTTAAATATTCTTGGAGGCTTAAGAAGCAGCTGTACTTATGTTGGTGCACCATCTTTAAAACAGCTGAGCAAATGCACAACATTTGTAAGAGTTTCAAATCAATTTAACGATACTTTTGCAAAATAATTAATTTAATTTAATTTTAGGGTCCTTTAAAGGCTTTAATAATAATGAGGCCTTATATTTAATTTTTTCTATTTCAACCTCAATTTTTTTATTAGCAAGATCTTCGATTTTTAAATCAGAAGAAACATATCCAAAGAGTAAATTTTTATTATAATTAAAAGAATAATTTGCAGAAGTAGTATTTCCGCTTATCTTTCCATCAATATATATAGGTTCAAAATGTAAAGCTAAGGGTTCACCTGGCTTAGTATTATCTAGCGTTAACATTAAAAAAAATTTTTTCTTTTTATTTTGGTTAATTTTTAACAGTGCATCTTTACCTAAAAAATCAAAGTTTTTCTTAAAACTAATTGCAAATTTTAATCCAGCTTCCAATTGGTTTTCCTCTGGGGAAATATCGTGACCCCAGTGTAAAAAACCACTTTCCATTCTTAAAATATCCATCGCGTGAGCCCCGCACAGTGAAAGATTATATTTCTTTCCGATATTAATAATTTTATCAAAAATTAGTTTAGCTTCAGTAAATTTGATATATAGTTCATATCCAATCTCTCCCACATATGATAAACGTTGCACCCATACATCTTTATTTTCTATTGAAACATTTTTTGAACATCCAAATTTAAAATTTTCATTTGAAAAATCATCATTAGAAATTTCATTCATTAATTTTCTTGATTTGGGCCCAAACACTCCTAGACATACATAATCATCTGTAACATCTGTTAATTCTATATTTGGATTTAAATGTTTTTTAATATGGAATTTATCTCTCTCTCTAGTTGCAGCACCGCCAATAATTCTAAAATGCTTTTCTGAAATACATACTACCGTTAAGTCTGCTTCAATTCCTCCATCTGAATTTAACATTTGAGTGTAGGTACATTTGCCAATTTCATTTTTAATGTTTGCGGTACAAATTTTTTGTAATTCTTCATAAATTTTATCACCTTTTAATTCAAATTTAGAAAATGGAGTTAACTCGTATAATCCAACATTTTGAACTGTATTTTTTGTTTCAAATTCTGCAGATGGATACCAGTTTTGAAAATTATAACTATATTTATGCTCTGCTTTACCATTTTTAGAATACCACATAGGTCTTTCATAGCCTCCTGCAACCCCAAAGCACGCTCCTGCTTTTTTTAAATCTTCATGGTATGGAACTAATTTAATATTTCTTGATGTTTTGTGTTGTTTAAATGGCCAATGCATTCCATATAAATCACCTAATGTTTCTGTAATTCTTTCTTTTATGAATTTTACATCCGAGTGAAAGTTTTGAAATCTTTTAATATCATAAATAAACAAATCTTCATTTATATGTCCATTCATTAACCATTCTGCTGTAACTTTTCCTACTCCTCCTCCACTTCCTATTCCAATGCTATTTAAACCACAGCAAGCAAATAAATTTTTAATATCAGGCACTTCTCCTAAGAGAGTATTCGTGTCTGGTGTAAAAGACTCAGGTCCTGCGAAAAATTTTCTAATTCCAACTTTTTCTAAAAGTGGAACTCTTTTTAAAGCTGCTTCCAAATATGGTTCAAAATGTTCAAAATTTTCTGGAAATTCACCATATGAAAAATCTTTGGGTACTCTATTAGTTTTATTAAATGCTGGAATTGATTTACCTTCAAATATTCCTATTAACATTTTTCCCGCATCCTCCTTCAAATATAAACTATCGTCAAAATCTCTTAGAACAGGAATATTTTTTGGTAATTCATTAATACCCTCTGTGATTATATAAAAATGTTCCGCGGGATATAATGGAATGCTAAAACCTGTGTCCTCACCAATTTGTCTAGACCACATACCGGTAGCAAGTACAATATATTCACATTCAATAGTTTGACCATCAACAATAACACCAGCGACTTTTCCATTTTTTTTTAATATTTTTTCAACTGGTGATTTTTCAAATATCTTAGCACCTTCTTTCCTTGCTGCTTTTGCCAATAAATTTGTTACACCAATAGGATCTGCTTGACCATCTCCTGGCATAAAAATTCCACCTAAAATATTTTGTTCATTAATAATTGGATATATTTTTTTTATTTGTTCAACATTCAGTACTTCAACATTTACATCATATAGTTGTGCTGTTGTTGCTTGTCTTTTAAGTTCTTGCCACCTTCCTTTTGTGGTTGCTATGGAAAGAGCTCCATTTAATTTTAATCCACTTGAAAAATCTAATTCTTTTTCTAATTTTTTGTAAAGTTCTAATGAATATTTTCTAATCTTTGTAACTCCTGCTGATGGACCTAGTTGACTTACTAATCCAGCAGCATGCCAAGTAGTTCCGGAAGTCAACTGATCTCTTTCTAGAAGTACAACATCTTTCCATCCGAATTTTGCAATATGATAAGCGCAAGAAACTCCTGTTACTCCTCCCCCTATTACTACTACTTTTGCATTAGAAGGAATTTTGCTCATTTTATAGAATTTAAATAGATATTTTTTAAATAAGGATAAAGTTGATCACTTATATATTCAGACCCTTTAACATTTGTATGAGTGTAATCATATAGTAATGTTTCATTTAAATTAAGTAATTCAAATCCATTAATAAAATAAATATTATTTTTAATTGCAAAATCTTCCATAGCTGCACTAAGTTTCTTCTCCTTGAAATGATAAGAATTTACCATTTGATTATTTTCGATATCTTTATCATCTACTTCATGCAAAATACCATCTTTAAAAAACCATCTAAGGGATCTTTGAGAAATAAAAATTGGAGTAGATCCCATTTTTTCACTGTATTCACTCAATTTTTTTAATCTTTTGCTAAAAATATTATTAATCCATTTACTGAATTCTAAGTTTACTTTTGAATCTTCAGGTTTAATAATTTTAATAAATTCTCTATCTACATTAGGTCTATGAAAATTAAATTTACTTTTGGGAATTTGATTAGAGAAATATTGATTTTTAACTTTTCGATATAACTTTATTAACAATCCATTATTTTTTTTAATTATAAATTTAACTTCTTGAAAAAGATTATTTTTAGGCTCATTATCAAACCTTAGATAATGATCAGATCTACCTTCGTTAATACCAATATAAAAAACTATAAACTTCGGTTTAAGTTGGTCAATTTCAGAAAACCAATTTTCAAAATTATAAATATGGCCCAGTGTAGATTGTCCTTCTACTCCTGCATTTACAACATCTACATCTATGCCATCTAAAATAAATTTAGCTTCCAATTTTTCAGTCCAAGTATTTTTTTCATCTTGAAATTTTTCATCAGTTGTAGATCCTCCTACAACTATAAAATCTATTTCATTATAAGGTTTTCTAACTCCTCTAAATCCTTTTTGGTCTCTTGAATAATTGATTAAATTATTTTCTTCTTTAGAGCCAAAATTTACTTCGTATATGTATTCTTGACTGCATCTTAAATAATCACAATTTAAACCTGATCCAAAAAAATATTTACCAGTAAAGATTTCAATTAAAATAATTAATGATAAAGTAATTATAAGTGATGTAAAATATTGTCTCAAATTAATCTAATTCAAAGTTTTTATTATAGTTATTTAGCAAATTTTTATCTTGTTTCTGTTTATCAAGAATGCAATCACCAATAATAAGATAATCTAATTCTGTTCCCATAAAACAACTAAATGCATCTGTAGGCGATCTCACTATAGGTTCACCTCTTATATTGAATGAAGTATTAACTATAACAGGGCAGCCAGTTTTTTCCTTAAATTTTGATATTAAATCAAAATACTTTTTGTTTGTTCTTTTATTAACTGTTTGAATTCTTGCTGAATAATCGACATGTGTTACAGCTGGTATTTCTGATCTCTTAATATTTAATTTTTCAATACCAAAAAGTTTTTTTTGCTTATCAGTCATACTAACTTTCTTTTTTGAATTAATTTCAGAAACTAGTAACATATAAGGACTATCAGTTTTAATATCAAACCAATCAGAAAGATCCTCTAGTAAGATCGAAGGAGCAAATGGTCTAAAACTTTCTCTATATTTTATTTTTAAATTAAGATTTTTTTGCATGTTAGCAGATCTTGGATCCCCTAAAATTGACCTGTTTCCTAATGCGCGCGGACCAAACTCCATCTTTCCTTGAAACCATCCAATAATTTTTTCATTTGATAAATATTCTGATGTTTTATTAATTAAATTTTCATATGAAAAGACTTCAAAATTCGCACCAATGGATTTCAATTCATTTTCAATTTGTTCTTGAGTGAATTCTGGTCCGAGGTATGAGCCTTTCATATCATCTTCTAAATTTATACTTCTTTTGTTACCTTGCTCAATGTACCATAAAGCTAATGCGGCTCCCAAAGATCCACCAGCATCACCTGCTGCAGGTTGGATCCATATATTATCAAAAATTTTTTCTTTAAGAATTTTACCATTAGCCACACAATTTAAAGCAACTCCCCCTGCTAGACATAAATTTTTCATATTAAATTCCTTGCGAATAGATCTTGCTAGCTTGATCATTATTTCTTCAGTAATTTTTTGAATTGAAGCAGCTATATCCATGTGAAATTGGGTTATTTTTTCAATTTGAGCATTTCGTGGTTTTTTTCCAAATAATTTATGAAATTTATGATTAGTCATTGTAAGTCCAGTGGCATAATTAAAATATTTTTGATTCAATCTAAATGTACCATCATCTTTAATATCAATTAACTGTTTTACCTTATTTTCATAAATAGGATTCCCATATGGAGCTAAACCCATTAATTTGTATTCTCCACTATTAACTTTAAATCCTGTGTAATAAGTAAATGCTGAATAAAGGAGTCCAAGAGAATGGGGGAAATGAATTTCTTTTTTTATATCTAGTTCGTTTCCTTTACCGATTGCAACTGTAGTTGTTGCCCACTCTCCTACTCCATCTGCAGTTAAAACTACAGCTTCTTCAAATGGAGAAGGGAAAAATGCACTGGCGGCATGACTTAAGTGATGATCTGAAAAAAAAATATTTTCTTCGGATATATATTTTTCATCGTGTTCTTTAAGTTTCTTAAATAAAAAATTTTTTTGAAAAAGTTTTTCTTTAATCCACAAAGGCATCGCTTTAGCAAAGGAAATGAATCCTTTTGGAGCAAAAGCTACATAAGTTTCTAATAATCTTTCAAATTTTAAGAAAGGTTTTTCAAAAAAAACTATTTGATCCACTTCGCTCAATTTTAAATTTGCATAATTTAAAACAAATTCAATTGCATTTTTTGGATAGCTTGAATCATGTTTTTTTCTAGTAAATCTTTCTTCCTGAGCTGCAGCTATAATTTTACCATCTTTCAAAAGACAGGCTGCACTATCGTGATAAAATGCAGATATACCTAAAATTGATGTCACTTTAAAAAATTGTATAAATAAATGGTGCTACAGCAGAACCTTGAGTTAAAATTATTAATCCTCCAAATAGAAAAAGGACAATAATGATTGGCAAAAGCCAATATTTTTTTCTTTCTTTTAAAAATTCCCAAAATTCTTTTATAAAACTCATATTAAAATTGATTTTTCATTTTACTTTTAGTTCCTGTTTTTTCAATCCAATAGGACTTATCATTATTAAATTTTAAATTTAATAAATCTTTTTTGAATATTTTCATTAAAAAACCTATCGGTGTAACTACAAAAAAAAATATTATTCCCATTACTAATGGTGAAACAATTTTTCCTAATAAAATTCCAAACTTAAACCAAAGTTTGTTTAATGGTG
>CACLIZ010000022.1 GCA_902607115.1 uncultured Pelagibacteraceae bacterium
ATTAGGGCAGATAAGATAAATATTAAGCAAATTATACCAGAAAAATATCTAAGTTCAGGTGTTACTTGTGCCGCCAATGCAATTATTAAAATTGGTTCAATAAAAAGTATACTTAATAAAACAATAATATTTTTATTTCTAAAGTTTTTAAATAAATAGAAAATAAATAATAAAAAGTAAACAACTATTAATCTTTCAGTATTTAATACAATCTGGAAAGAGAATAAAATTTTTTCAACCATATTCTCAAAAAAATACACTATAGAAAAGTCATTAACATCATTTCCAATTTTAAAAAAATCAATGAATATTTCTTGACCAAGTAAATTTGGTAAAAAACCAAATATAATAAAAACAAATGTGAAATAAAAAAGATATTTAAAATTTTTAAATTTGAATTTCTTGTAATGAAGAATCAAAACCCCATAGATTGATACTATTGAACTCCAATAATTTATACCCCAAGCTAGAGAGGCCAAAATAGAAAAAAGTAAGTAAGAATTCTTATTAAATTTTTCTGACTTAAAATAGTATTTGATTAAAAAATATAATTGCAGCAAAAAGAAAAAAAGATAGTAAGAATTTTTCCCATTAACAAGTGAAATTGGTAAATTAAATATAGAAAATGCAATTGATATTAATAATGGAAAATAAATGAGAAAGTTAATTTTAAATTTTTTGAAAATTAAATATAAAAGAAATATACATAGAGTTGTAATAGTTAAACTTATGTACCTTCCATAAATAATTAAAATGGATGGGTCGTTGTATATTTTTTGATTTATCTCAGTTAAGCTTAAAGAATTCAAAATGAATTCATTAAAGAATAAAAATGTAAGAGTTAGTAATAAATTAATAAATGGTGCAACAACAGGGTCATTTAATTCACTTCTAAATCCAGATATAAAACCGATAAATGAAAGAGTACTTTTTAAAAAAGCACCTTCGTCTTCTTGTTGAAAAAAAGGTAACCCGTAATTTATAATATTTGCTCGACTAACAAAAAATAAAATTGCTAATAATACTACTAAGATAATTTCTATTTTTTTAAAATTCTTTAATTTTTCTATCATCTATAAAATTACTTACCTAAATTTTGTCTACTTATGTTGAGCATAATTTCATTCCACAAATATTGCTCATAATTCATATTTCCATTTAAGTAAAAGTTATATTTTTCATCAAAATATTCACTATTTATCATTAAATTTTTTTTTATATTTTTGTAAATAAAATTCTTATTTTTTAAAATTTCTCTTTTATTAAAAGCAAATCCATGTTTTTTCTTTTCATTTATTTCTTTAAACTCTTTTTTAAATATTTTTTTCATTAAAGGTCTTTGTTTGAATAAACTAAAATTTCTTTTTGCTGGTAAATCCAATGAATAATTCATCAGATCTTTCGATAGGTAAGGAGCTCGACTTTCAACAGAATTTAACATGCTTGAAAAATCAGCCTTCATCATAATTGAGGGTAAGTAGAACTTATAAAAGAATATCTGTGAAAATTTCATTTTATCAGAGTATTTATGGTATAATTTATAAATTGAATTTAAATTTTTTGATTTTTTTACAGTATTACTTTTGTAATATTTTTTTTCCTCAAAACTATCAAAGTTGGAAATCCAAAGAAGGAGCGCTTCGTAATTTTTTTTATCTATATATTTAAAAAAATAACTTATTTTTTTTTTATTATCGAGATATTTGTCCGATATTTTTAAATTTCCAAAAAAAATTCTAAAGATATTTAAAAAAAAAGTCGGAAATATTAATTTAATGATTTCTAAAATATAAAATCCTTTAAATGCTAAATAGCCAAAAAATAATTCATCCCCACCGTCACCTGTTATGGTAACATTAGTTTCCTTTTTAACTAGATTAAATACCTTGTAAGTTGGAATTAATGATGCGTCTCCAAATGGAAAGTAAATTTTTTTTTTTATTATGTTAAATATTATTTTATAATCTCTTTTAGATAATATTTTTTTATAATTTTTGTTTTTTAAAGATGATTTAATAAATCTTGACTCATCATATGTTTTCTCATTAAAGCCTACTGTAAAAGATTTTATTTTTTTAAATAATTTTTCTAAGTGAATTCTAATTAATTGAGAGTCTAAACCAGAACTTAAGCATAAGCCAACCTTTTCATCTGCAATTGAAAATTTTTTGATTATATTAAAAAATAATTTTCTTACAGAATTTAAATAATTTTTCTTAAAAAATAAATTATAATCTCCTCCATTTCCGATATTCCAATAAATTTGTTTGTAAACTTTTTTATTTTTAAATTCCAAAATTTCACCTGGTGAAAGTTGAAATAAATTTTTATATCCAGTTAATGGTGCTGGGTAATGATTAAATTTAAAATATTCTAGAGTGTTTTTTTCTGAAAATTCAAAATCTTTTTTAGCTTGAAATATTCCATTTATCTGAGAAGAAAAAATTAAAATATTTTTATTATGATTAAAGAATAAAGGTTTCTGACCAACATAATCTCTAGATAAAAATGTGGTATTATTCTTAAAATCATAGATTGCAGCTGCCCACATTCCATCAAAATAATTGAAACATTTTTTGCCCCAAAAATTGAATGAATTAACCAATACTTCAGTATCTGAATTAGTCTTAAAAATAATTTTTTTTTCTAAGTATTTTTTTAGTTCTAAAAAATTATAAATTGCTCCGTTAAAAATTAACAAATGTCTTCCATCGTGAGAAAACATCGGTTGATTGCCCTTTTTTTTATCAATAACCGCCAATCTATTCATTCCAAAAGATATTTTGGACTTTTTATTGGTAAAAAATGTTTGATCGTCAGGTCCACGATATAGCTGGCATTTAGACATTTTTTTTAATAGTCCAGTATCTGATTTTCCAATTATTCCAAAAATTGCGCACATATTTAAAAAAAAATATTATATAATTTATTTTTATACTATAATCTTAAATTAATGAACTTCTCAATTGTTATACCTTTATATAATGAGTCTGAAAATATTAATCAACTCAATCTAGAGCTATTGCGGGCACTTAAAGACTCAAAAAATATTAATCATGAGTTTGAGATAATTTATGTTGATGATGGTTCGACAGATAAAACTTTGGAATATCTCAAGAAATTAAATAATAGCATTAAGACAATAATTTTAAAAAACATATCTAATTTGGCTCAATCAAAGTCAGTTTTGAATGGAATTGATGTATCAAATTATAATAACATAATCTTGTTAGATGGTGATCTTCAAAATGATCCTAAAGACATAATTAAAATGATAGAAATTTATGAAAAAAATGAAAATGTTTTAGTTCACGGTTATAGAAAAAATAGAAATGATCCTTTCTTAACAAAAGTTTTACCAAGTAAAATTGCAAATTATATTGTAAGAAAATTTACAAATTCTAATATTTTAGATCATGGTTGTTCACTAAAAATATTCGATAAAAGAATGATTAATGCTAATAATTTTTTTGGTGATTTTCACAGACTTTTTGCAGCTCAAATAAACAAAGAAATAAAAATTATTGAGGTAGAAGTGAGCCATAGACCAAGAACTAAAGGTAAAAGTAAATATGGATTTGAGAGAGTATTTAGAGTTTTTATAGATCTAATATTTATAAAATTTTCAAGAAATGAAAGCTCTTATTTTTACACTATTGGTTTTCTAGGTCTATTGTCTTTTTTCCTTTCTTTAACAAGTTTCATATACATGGTGTATTTAAAAATTTTTGTAGGGAAATCTTTTATAGCAACCCCTCTGCCAGTACTCTTTGTTTTTTTTGCGCTTGCTGGATTAATTTTTTTTTCAATAATTTTGATGTTAGAAAGCTTAAAAAAAATGTTTAGAGAAGAAAATACTAAAATTAAAAACTTTACAATTTATAAAAAAGATTAATTATTATCTATAAATTTTTAAATATAAATATGCCTAAAATTTTAAGAAACTTCCTTATGTGGCTACCAATTCCTAATGGAAAATATTTTTGTTTTTTTTTCAATTTTTTTTCACTAGTGTTAAATTCTAAAATCAAAATTTATTTTGAGGATGGTTTTTATTACATTAAAAATTTAAAATGGAGATTTTATCATCGAAAGTCAGGTGTTTATTTTTACCTACTGGGAATAAATAAAAGAATCAGTTTTTTAAAAAAAAAATATTTTTTAAACGAAATTAAGTTTAAAGAAGATGATATTATAATAGATTGTGGTGCAAATAACGGTGATTTATCTCTGTGTTTTGATGAAAAAATTAAATATTATGGTTTAGAACCTAGCCCTATAGTTTTTAGTAATTTACAACATAATGTCAAAAATCAAGAATTAATAAATAAATCAGTTTGGAAAAATTCTAAAGATAAGGTTTCTTTGTATTTAAGTGATGAAGGTGGTGACACCTCAATAATACCAATAAGCGATTACACAGAAAAAATAAATATTCTTACTATAACATTGGATGAACTTATCGATGATATTGGTTCAAAAATTAAATTGATAAAGATTGAGGGTGAAGGATCTGAACCGGAAATTTTAGAGGGTTTAAATAAAAATTTATCAAAAGTTGAATATTTGAGTATAGACGCTGGTTTTGAGAGAGGAATCGAACAAAAATCTACATTTGAAGAATGTGAAACATATTTAAAAAAAAATAATTTTGAATTAGTGAATTTTGATAAAAAAAATTATGTACTATTGTTTAAAAATCTTTATTCAAATCAATAAATAAAAAAAATTATGAAAATTGACCATAAAAGTTCGTACAAAGATTTTGGCGAACAATTTACTAAAGATAAAAAAATTGATGGATATTGGGGAGGGATCGAACTATTAAAAGATATTGTTTATCCATTTAAATTGTCGAATATTAAAAACAAAAAAATTATGGAAGTAGGAACAGGTAGTGGGCGTATTTTAAAAAATTTAATTAAATTTTCTCCAAAACACATAACTGGCGTTGAACCTTCAAACGCTATTAAAGTGGCAAAAAAAAATATTGGTTTAAATAAAGTTACGTTTTTAAATATAAAAGGTGAAGATATAAATTTTAATGAAAAGTTTGATTTTATTTTTTCACTAGGAGTTATTCATCATATTCCCCAATATGAAATAGTTCTTAAAAATATAAGTAAATCATTGAAGAAAAATGGTAAATTTATTATTTGGGTATACGGAAAAGAAGGGAATGAAATATATCTAATAATTTTTAACAATTTAAGAAGGTTAACAATGCTGTTTCCTGATTTCATATTAAGAATACTATGTCATTTACTAAACTTATTTACTTATTTGTACGAGTTTCTTTGTATTTTTTTTCCATTACCAATGAAAAATTATTTTTTAAAAGTTTTTAAAACATTTTCTTTTGAAAAAAGAAGTTATGTAATATTTGACCAACTAAATCCTTCCTATTCGAAATATTTTAAAAAAAATGAATTAATAGATGTGCTAAAAAAAAATGGTTTTAAAAAAATAAAAATAAATCACCGGCACGGATACTCTTGGACCGCAATAGCTGAAAAAAAGTGCCGGCCTCGATAGGAGTATTTAACTACATTGTGATTGAAACAATAGAAGCCTTCTATAATGCTCGGGGAATTAATTATGATTTGGCAGTCTAAACAGAATTGACGAGTGTTTCTATAATTGTTTTATTAATTTATATAATTCCTGACATAATTTGGGGTGGCCATGTTTCCTACAAAGAAACATTTCAAAGTTTAAAAAATTAAAAATTACAATTTTCCAAAAGCTTCTTAGCTCTTAATTTGTATGTATATTTTTTTGAGAGGTTAAAAGCATTTCTTTTTATTTTATTTATTTTTTCTAAATTATATTGAATTTGATTTAAAGTTTTTAGCCATACTAAAATATTTAACTTTTTTATAAGTATGCAATTTTTATTATGCTGCAAAATTTCCCTATATACTCTAACATCGCTTGCAATGATTAATTTTCCAGATGCCAAATAATCAAATATTTTCATTGGAGATGTATATTTTGAAATATTTCCAACTCCACCAAGAGATCTTATTACCCTAATATTTGAAGGTATTACCAGTACATCCATGTTTGAAATGTATTTATTTAATTTTCCATATTCTATACTTTTGTAAATTTTTAGATTGGCTGATTTATTGCTATAATTTAATTTTTTTACCTCTTCAGAGTTTCCACCAAAAATAAAATAATTATTTTTTTTATCAAATTTTGCGAGTTTAACTATAAAATCTGATCCTTTACTTTTTTCAAGACTTCCAAAATAACCAACATTCAAGTTTTTCTTTTTTTTTAAATTTTTAAATGTAAATTTTAATCCTGAAACACTTGATAGAACATGAATTTTTTTTTTTTTAACTTTTACTTCATTAATTAAATATTTTTTTACACCATTTGTTATTGCAATAACTTTGATAATATTTTTATTATTTAATATGTCAAAAATTTTATATAATAATTTCACAATCCTTCCTTCAGAGGATAAATCATGATGAATTTCAATAATCACTTTTTTTTTTAAAAGAGTTAATAAAAAAAGAGTAAAAAAATTTCTTGTAATAAACAGATCTGTTTTAATAGATATTCCGTAAATTATTGATGCTATTGAAAATAAATAATAATTTATTCCTAAAGGAAATTTCTTAAATATTCCAATTTTTTTAATTTTTATAGAATTTTTTAAACCATAGAATTTTGAAAATGCTACATTTAAGCCTGTTGCCGGTGTAACCAAATTTACATCATTAGATAAAATACTCATTGCAGTACACATATTTGCTACTTGAATACTTCCTGGATTAGATGAAGGTATCGAGGAATTAAATAAATATGAAATACGCATTTATTATATCATTTCATTTTGATACCAATTTATAACTTTTTTTAAACAAATTTTCCAATCGCTATAATTTTTAAATTTAGTGTATTTAAATAATTTAGAATTATCTCCATGAGTTTTTAATATATCCGCTTTCTGAATAGATAGTTTTTTTATTTTAGGTTTTACATTTTGTTTAATTAAAAATGAAATTATTTTTTTTAAGTTAATTGGTTTATTTGAGCAAATATTTAAAACATCATTATCTTTTAAATTTTTATTATTTTTTAATAATCTTTGTAAAATCTCCACCACATCGCCTACATACGTAAAATCTCTTGTGTGATTTCCATAATTATATAAATTAAAAGTCTGTTTTTTAAAAAATGAACTTATAAATTTAACTATCATCATATCTGGCCTTCCCCATTCACCATATACAGTAAAAAACCTTAATCCTGTTAATTTTAAATTATAAAATTTGTTAAATATGAAACTTATTTCCTCATTTACTTTTTTTGATAAACCATAAATATTTTTCGGAAGTATTTTCTCTTTTTCTTTTAAAGGAAAATTTTTATTCTCTCCATACACAGAGCTTGAAGAGGCATAAAATAGTCTTTTTATTTTATATTTTTTCGAATTTTCGATTATATTATAAAAACCTAAAAAGTTGTTATCAATATACTCTCTTGGATAATCAATAGAATATCTTACACCTGCCTGAGCAGCTAAATGAAATATAAAATCAAATTTATATTTTTTAAATAATTTTTCTATATTTTTGTTATTAGAAATATCTACTTTGAAAAAAGTATAATTTTTATTTTTTTTTAATATCCTATTTCTTTGGTTTTTTATTCTAACATCATAATAATTATTTAGGTTATCAATTCCAATAATTTTATATTTTTTATTCTTTAATAATTTTTGTGCTAAATGAAATCCTATAAATCCAGCTGATCCTGTAATTAAAATTTTCATTTAAAAGTTTTTATTATAAATAATCATTTTTTTAAAGGGTGATATGCTAATAAAATATTTTCTACTCGCTTTATCCAAGTAAACTTTTTAGCAGTTTTTGTTGAGTTTCTCCTTATTTTTTTTAAATTATAATTTTTAAGTAAAATATTTTTTATAGTTGTTTCCCATGCGCTAACTTCAAATCCATTTACTAGAATAGAATTTTGATTATGCTTTAATATTTCACATATACCATCTAGTTTAGATGAGACTATTACTTTTCCAGCTGCTAAATAATCAAACATTTTTAAGGGAGAGTTGTAATTAGATATATTTACACTGCTTGATCTGCCATACTGAACTTCTTGACTTGGCAGTAGAAGCAAGTCCGATTTTGATAAACTAGATGGAACATCGCTATAATTAATAAATCCATAAAATTTAATATTTTTTAAAATTTTAAATTTATTATCTAGCTTATCACCATAAACATTAAAAAATAGTTTTTTAAACTTTTTAGCTAGTTCATAAATAACTTCTACACCTTTCCCTTTATGAAAGCTACCTACATAACTCACAAATTTTATTTTTTCTGAATTTCTTATCTTCTTAAAATTTTTAATATCTACAGCATCATGCAGTATCAAAATTTTATATTTATTTTCAATTCTAAATTTTTTTTTTAATGCTTTAGAAATAAAAATAATTTTCAAAATATATTTAGAATTTATAAAATTTAAATTAATTAACAAAAACTTTGTTAAACCTCTTAGTTCACTATGTATTTCAATTATATGATTTATGCTAAAAATTGTTAAAAAAATACTTGTCATAAAACTTCTTGTAAGAATTAAATTTGAATTTTTATCTTTTAAATAATTTGCTACTTTATAAGCAAAAAAGATTCGATGAAAAAAATTTATAGGCTTAAAATTTAAAATACTAAAAATCAAAAATTTTCTTTTAGATGTAAGTAGATAATTTTTTTTTATTGAATTATAAATATTTTTTTTTTTAAGAAATGGAATTACCAAGGTAGTATTTTTTTTTTGAGAAAATGCGTCGCACATCTTTATAACATGATGTGTATAAGCGCTCTTATTAGTTAATGATGTATCTGCAATATAATAAACTTCGTTCATATATTGCTTAATATATTAAAAATCAATTTATTCTTTGATAGTTTATTAATTTTTTTCTTAATAATATTGTGTCGTATTAAAGTTATATAAATATCAAAATTGCTAAATTCTTTTTCGGATATAATTAAATTTAATTTATTTGATAAATTATCATTTATCATTGGATCATAACCAGAAATGTTTTTTTTTATTTTTTTAAGTTTATTAAATATATTTAATGCTAATGAATTCCTGTGATCAGACACATTTTCTTTATAGGACAAACCACACAATAGAACTTTTTTATTATTTTTTTTATCATGTACTTTAAGTATATTTTTAATCTCGATTAAAATATTTTTTTCCATAAAGTCATTTGTCTGTCTTCCGGCTAATGTAATTTTTGTTTTATAATTATTTATTTTACTTATATGAGCAAAGTAATAAGGATCAACCGGCAAGCAATGTCCACCCACCAGACCTGGTTTAAATTTCAAAAAATTCCATTTTGTTGAAGCTAGATTTATGACCTCTTTGAAATCTAAATTAAGTTTTTTACAAACTAGATATATTTCATTAATTAGTCCAATATTTACATCTCGTTGTATATTTTCTATTACTTTTGCAGCCTCTGCTTCTTTAATATTCTCAGTAATTATTAATTTTTTACAAATTAATTTATAAATTGATAAAATTTCTTTTTTTCTAAATTTATATGGATATGCGAATATCTTATTAATTTTTTTTAAATTATGCTTTTTGTCTCCAGGGTTAACTCTTTCGGGGCTATATCCAACAAAAAAATCTCTTCCCTCTTTCAGTTTGCTAAATTTTTCAATGATAGGTATACAAAAGTTATTTGTTATACCAGGGTAAACTGTAGACTCAAAAATCAATATGTCTTTTTTTTTAATTTTTTTTGACAGTTTCTCACAAACATCTTTCAAATGACTAAGGTCAGGTTTTTTATTTTGATAAATAGGGGTTGGAACAGTTATTATGAAAATATTACAATTTGCTGCATGATTCAGATTGTTTGAATATAAAATTGATTTTTTTAATAATTCTTTTTTACTAAACTCTTTAAATATATCTCTTCCTTTTTTTAAACTTTCTATTCTATTTAAGCTTATGTCATAACCAATACATTTATATTTGTTAGATAAATTTAATAGTATTGGTAGACCAACATATCCTAGACCAATTACACAAATTTTTGTCATAATAATTTTTTAGAAAATTTTTTATTTTTCGTACTCTTTTATTATTTTTTTTAATTCATTCAAAGAAAGAAAAGATCCATTCTTATCACTTGAGTATTCAAAACCAGGTTTCACAATTTTTGATTTATTTTTTTTCTTAAACTTTTTAATTAATTTTGAATTTCCCTGTGGAAGAATTACATAAAAATTATCTAACTCCACTGTACTGTAGCTATCGCTTGAAGAAATCATTTGTTCATGAATTTTTTCACCTGGCCTGATTCCTAAAATTTTCATTTTATTTTTTGAATTCATTGCTTTTGCTAGATCTACTATTTTAAAACTTCTTAGTTTAGGAACATAAATTTCACCACCTTCTGTTTTTTTTAAAACATTAAGAACCATACTGGTTGCCTCATCTAAGGTAATATTAAATCTAGTCATTCTTGAATCTGTGATTGGAAAAAATCCTTTATTTTTGTATAATTTAAAAATATTATAAACTGATCCTCTGCTAGCAAAAACATTTCCATATCTTACAACTGAAAATCTAGTTTCTGATTTACCTACAATATTATTCGCTGAAACAAAAAGTTTATCAGAGCATAATTTTGTTGCTCCATATAAATTTATAGGCGCACATGCTTTGTCGGTTGATAAAGCAACTATTTTTCTAACATTATTATTTATTGAAGCTAAAATTAAGTTTTGCGCACCAATTATGTTTGTTTTAACTGCTTCAAATGGATTGTATTCTGCGGCTGGAACCTGTTTTAGTGCAGCTGCATGAACAATATTTTCAATATTCCTCGTTGCAAACGAAAGTCTATCTAGATCTCTTATATCTCCTAAAAAAAATCTAATAAACGGATATTTATTTTTTGGATATTTTTCCTGCATTACAGATTGTTTTAATTCATCCCTGCTGAATATTACTAGTCTTTGAATTTTAATCTTTGATGATAATAGTTTTTTAATAAATGCAGTTCCAAAACTTCCTGTGCCTCCTGTAATTAGATATGAATTTTTCATTTTTTTATCCTTAATGCCAAAATTTAGTGTTTTTTTTTAGTTTTTTTTTTGGATTTTTTAACATAATTCCATTTAATTGGACTAGCAAAGCTTATACTTTTTTTAGACTTTTTTCCTAGCAAATAATTGTAATGCCTCGGTTCTAATCCAAAAGCTGGTCTTACTATTTTAATATTTTCTTTAGTAAATTTTTCACCTTTTTTGATTCTTTTAGAGGCATAAATTGATCTTCTAAATTTAATAAAGGATAATTCATTTTTAGTAGGTCCATAGAATATTTTACCCTTTGATTGGTAAGCTAAAGAAATTTCTTCTTTTAAAGTTTTAATCTCATCTACCTTCAAAGAAAACTTGGAATCAATGCCTATTTTGTTATTTAAACAAATATGTTTTTCTATAAAACTAGCGCCTTGATGAATTGATCCAATAGCTGCATTAAAACCTATTGAGTGATCTGAAAAACCAACTTCGCATCCATATCTTGATATCATATCGTTTATAGTAGTTAAATTAAGATCGTTAGAATTTGCTGGGTAAGAGCTTGTGCACTTTAGAATGCCAAAATTTCTACAATTTTTTTTTCTTAAGAATCTTACTAATTTATCAAGTTCTTTTAAGGTATTAAGGCCAGTGGAAATAAGAATAGGTTTTTTTGTTTTTAATACTTTTTCTATTAATGGATAATGTGTACTTTCAAAAGAAGAAATTTTATAAGCAGGAACTTTAAATTTTTCTAAAAATTCAATATCAGTCTCATCAAATACTGACGAAAAACATTCTACATTAAGTTTTCTTGCTTCTTGAAATATTTTATAGTGCCACTCTCTTAAAGTTTGTCCTCTTGAATAAAGATCATATAATTTATTTTTTCTCCATAAATTTTTTTTATCTTTAATAATGAATTGAGATCTATTTGAATTTAATGTTAAATTATTTGGATCATAAGTTTGTAGTTTTATTAGATCAGTTCCATTTCTTGCAGCAAGTTTTATCAATTTTATAGCGTTGGATAAAATACCTCCATGATTACCTGAAATTTCTGAGATTAACTTAGGTATTTTGTTTTGACTAATTTTTATCTTTCC
>CACLIZ010000023.1 GCA_902607115.1 uncultured Pelagibacteraceae bacterium
AAAAAAAGTTCTTTATTTTCTAAAATTTGTTTTTCTTCATATTTTATAATTTCACCTTTAAAATCTTTTATAAAAAAACTATAAATTACCTCTTCTTTTTGACCTTCATTTTCTCCATAAAAAAGAAAAAAATTAGATTTCGTTTTTCTTATATCATGTGCATTAAATGATTTAATGATCATATTTTACTGGTTTTGTAGTAAAAAAACTATGTCTCTACTCAAAGAGTTTGAAAAATCTTTTCTATATTTTTTTTCCATTTCCTTTTCGGTGACTTTATTAGTTTGAGCAGACATAACAACGTTTCTCTCGAAGGTTTTATTTTTTTCAACCCCATCATTTGAAACAATTTTAACTATTATCTTAGTTTTAATAGTGTAATTTTTCGGATTTTTACTATCATCTCTATTCGTTACAGTTTTCGAATATTCTGATGCAATATTAATATCAAAACTTTTTCCATTTTTATTAGGACTTTTATATTTTTTTAGATTAGTCAAAATATAATTATTTATTTTTCTATCACCTTCAAATGATAACTCATTTATGTAAAAATTTGTCTTTTCAGAATTTAATAATGGAGTATATCCACAATTATTTAAAAATATAAAACAAGACAATACGAGTATTTTTTTAAAATTATTAATCATTTAAATTAAGAAATTAATTAACCTATTTTTTACATAAAACTTCTTTTTAATTGTATTCTCTTTTAAAAATTTTTCAAAAGTTTTGCTGTTTAAAATTTCTTTAACTAAATCTTCTTCTAAAATATCTTTTTTTGTAGTGACAATGCCTCTTTTTTTACCGTTAAATTGCACAACAATACTTATATTTTCTTCAATTAAGAATTTCTCATCTATATTTGGCCATGTATAATTATTTATATCTAATTGCACCAAACACTCATTGGATAAGTGTGGCAATACGGGAGAAATTGATATTAAAAATTTGGAATACTCACTTATTAAATTTGAAAAGTTTTCTTCTTTTTTAATAATTTTTGATAAAAACCCATGGGCTTCGTGAATATTTGCAATTATTACATTATAATGAAAATTAGATAAATTTTTTTCTATTTTATTTAAATATTGATTTATAAACTTCGAAAGTTGATTGGAAGCTTCCTTTTTATCTTTATTCTTTATAATTTTAATTTTTTCATTTAAAGCAAATAATTTTTGAATAAATTTGTAAGCAGCTAACATTCCTTGATCTGACCATTGAACATCTTTTTCTGGAGGACTGTCAGATAAAATAAATAATCTTACTGAGTCTGCTCCATATAAATTAATTATTTTTTCAGGATCAATTGTATTTTTTTTGGACTTAGACATAGATTCGGAAGGTCCAACAATTACTTTTTTTGAATGATCTGATTTTAAAAAATAATTTTTTCCATCATCCGTAGAAATTTCATTTGGACTTCTCCAATTATTTTTTTGATCCTTATAAGTTTCATGACAGACCATGCCTTGAGTAAATAAACCTTTAAAAGGTTCTTTAATTTTAAAATTATTGTTCTGAAATCCAATGGCCCTCATAAAAAATCTTGAATATAAAAGATGTAAAATAGCATGCTCAACTCCACCAATGTATTGATCGACAGGCATCCAATATTTGATATCTTCTATGTCAAATGGTTTATCTTTATTTTTAGGTGAACAAAATCTTAAAAAATACCAAGATGAATCAACAAAAGTATCTAGAGTGTCAGTTTCTCTAAAATATGTTTTTCCATCAATATTTATTTTTCTCCATTTTTCATCATTAGAAAGAGGATTCCCTTTGGAGTTTAAATTAATATTTTCGGGTAATTTAACTGGCAAATTTTCCTCAGAAACTGTTTTGTAAGAACCGTTTTCATCATACAAAATTGGTATTGGACAACCCCAATATCTTTGTCTGGATACTCCCCAATCCTTTAAACGAAAATTAATTTTTTTTTTGCCTAGTTTTTTTTCTTCTAAAATTTCTATAGTTTTAATTATAGATTCCTCAGGAACTTTAAGTTTATTCAAAAATTTTGAATTTATAATAGTTCCTGATCCTGTGTAGGCTTCATTTATAACTTCAAAGTCATCATTTTGATCTAAAGGCTTTACAACAGCTTTTATTTCTAAATTATATTTTTTTGCAAAATCAAAATCTCTTTGGTCGTGAGCAGGACATCCAAATACCGCTCCAAATCCATAATCCATTAAAACAAAGTTAGCGAAGTAGACAGGTACAGTCTTAGTATTATCAAGCGGATTCTTTGCCATAAGTTCTGTTTTAAAACCAATTTTTTCAGCATTGGCAATCGATTCCTCCGTGGTACCTGTCTTAGAACAATCTTCTTTAAATTTTCTAAATTTCGAATCATTTTTATAGAATTCAGATAGTGGATGATCTACCGATAAAGCTAAGAATGAGAAACCAAAAAGAGTATCTGGTCTTGTAGTAAAACATTTAATTTTTTTAATCTTTGATTCTCCTAATATTTCAAAATCAATTTCGCATCCAAATGATTTACCAATCCAGTTTTGTTGCATAATCTTGACTTTATTTGGCCACTCATCAAGCGAGTCCAATTCATTTTGCAGATCATCAGCAAACTTAGATATGTTAAAAAACCATTGACTTAATTTTTTTCTTTCTACAACAACTCCCGACCTCCATCCTTTCCCATCTATTACCTGTTCATTTGCTAAAACTGTTTCATCTACTGGGTCCCAATTTACATAATTTTCTTTTTTATAAACTAAACCTTTATTAAACATTTCAATAAAAAATTTTTGCTGATGCTTGTAATAATCTACTGAGCAAGTAGAAATTTCTCTGTTCCAATCAATAGATAAGCCCAATTGTTTTAACTGTTTTTTCATGGTTTCGATGTTATTTTCAGTCCAAACTTTTGGATCTTGATCATTTTCTTTTGCAGCGTTTTCCGCAGGCATTCCAAATGAGTCCCAGCCCATTGGGTGCAGTACATTGAATCCTTTAAGACTTTTAAATCTGGAGAGCACATCTCCTATTGTATAATTTCTTACATGTCCCATGTGAATTTTTCCAGAGGGGTAAGGAAACATTTCCAAACAATAAAACTTTTTCTTTTTTTTATCTATTTTAGTTTCAAAAGTTTTATTTTTTTCCCAAAACTTTTGCCACTTTTCTTCTATTATTTTGAAATTATATCTTTCCACCTGGGCTTATGAATTAATCTTCTGTTCCAAGCTCTATGTTTCTATAAGGATTTTTTTTCTTATTTTCGTCTATCCCATCCTTTTCATATCTTGCTGCTTTTTTTAGTATACTTGCCATCAGTTCATTAGATAGCTTTCCTCTGTTTTCACTCACAACGCAATTTAAATTTTGATCACATTGCTTTAAAAAAACTTTTACATCAAGAGCATCGGCCCTGATATCATTACTTAAGAATCGAACTGAAATTTTTATTGACTCGCCTTCGTTATTACTTTCGGAGTACCAATCAGTTATTACTATGCCACCACTATAATTTGCAGATACTAAAGGCATAAAGTCAATTGTATCCAATGTTGCTCTCCACAAATAATTTGAGCTAGCAAAATCAAATGTGCCTCCTCTTTTTTTTGTACTATTCATTAATCTGAAACCTCTGCCTTCCTCAATGTTTTTTGCTACTCGTTCATCAACATTTGGTGAGACTTTTCTTGCATCTACAGGTTTATATTTTAATGGTCCGCATGAATAAAGCGACATTGATAAAACTATAACAAAAAAACCAGTTAGGTATTTTTTCGTTTTTAAGGAGCAAAAAAGTTTAAAAAACATAATATTCTTTATAGATATGGGTTTATATTAATATAGATATTAAATTTATAATAAAATTTAATTAATTTAGTTCATTATTAGAGCTACTTTAAATTATTGGCCATTTTTATGAGATAATAATGATGTAAAAATACAACACTTTAGCAAAAAAATAAGCATTTAAAAGATAAATATAGCTAAAATAGCATGAGATTTGTAAAAATTGGCCCAGTTTATAATTAATTATAAAAAGGAGTATAAACATGAACAAACTAAAAGTAGTAGGTTTGACAGCTCTTGCAGGAACATTTGCAATTGGATCTGCTCAAGCTATAGAGATGACTGCTTCAGGTAGTGCTGGTTTCACTTATTCATCTGCTGACTCTGACAAAACTCAGAACGACAGATTTTCATTTGGTGACAGTATTACATTAAGTGGAGGCGGGGATCTAGATAACGGTTGGAATGTTACTGCATCTTATGAGTTAGATGATGGTAATTCTCCATTCGACGATCAAACAATCGCAATCGACACTGGAAATGGAACTTTCTATATTCAAACAGCAGCTGATAAAGGTGGTCACGTAAGATTAGTACCAAATGCGTACGGATCTGCGTCTTACTCATTATCAAATGGTGTTGGAACAGAAACTGGTAAACACTTAGCAGACGGTGTTACAGGTACAACTAACTTAGCTTACGCAAATGGCGATATAGCTGGGATTGATGTAGTTGTAGCTGCTTCTCCAGGTGCAGTTGGTGGTACAGATACATCTATTAAACTTAAAAAAGCTGACTTCGTTGATGGCTTAACAGTAGGTTTAAGCTGGGGTGATATTAACCCTGCTCAAATAGATGGTGGATCAACAGAGATTACATTATCTGCTAAATATGCAGTTGGTGGAGTAACTATTGGTGTAACTGATACTTCAATCGATCAAGATGCTGCAAGCAGCTCTGATGTAGATGCGTTCCACGTTGGTGCGTCATTTGCAGTAAACGATGATGTAACAGTTTCAGTTGATAGATCAACAGCTGACAATGCTAAACAAGCAGTAGATGAAGAAGCTACTTCTTATCAAGTATCTTATTCAATGGGTTCTATGAGTATCAAAGCTCACTTGACTAAAGCTGATAACGTTGGATATTCTTCAACTAACACTGATGAAAATAAAGCTGTAGCAGTTTCATTCTCATTCTAAGTTTAGTAGAATAAATATTTAAAAGGCCCCAAATTATTTGGGGCCTTTTTTTTTGAAAAAATTTATACCCGCAAAGCCTTTAAATTTGCTTAATTTTAATAAATTAATATTTTTTTCGTTAATACCACCAAGCGCTATAGTTTTATAACTATCATTTTTAAAAAAATACTTACATTTATGAATTCCTATTGGTGATCTATTTTTATGTTTAAAAATTGGGGATATAAAAATTTCTTTAATATTTTGTTGTTTTTTTATGTTTAATTCAACGAGATTGTGAGCTGAACCAATTATTTTAAAATTTTTTTTTAATTTATAATTATTGAACCTATAATTTCTATTATGAGCAGAAATATATGCTCCATCTAACTTTAACTTTATTGCTAATTTAACGTTATTAGCTAAAAATAAGTTTCTTCTATTAGTCTTACAAAAAAAAGCTAATTTTTTGATTAATTTTAAATCATTTTGTTTATATTTACTTCTCCAGATTAAAGTTATATTTTTCTTTAAATTCTTTAAATGATCTGGATTAAATTGGTCAATAAAACAGTATTTTTTTAGATATGATAGATGCATCAAAGTATTAAAAACATAATAGATTTAAACAATAAAGTTAAGCAAAAGATTAAAGAATTAAACTTTTTAAATTATACACCCGAAATAATTGCAGTATCCAAAACTTTTACAATGACAGAAATTTTACCATTAATTGAGTATGGGCACCAACATTTTGGAGAAAACAAGGTTCAAGAAGCTTTTAGCAAATGGAATGAAGTTAAAACAAAAAGGAAAGATATTAAACTTCATATGATTGGCAGATTACAATCAAATAAAGTTAAACAAGCAATAAAAATATTTGATTATATTCATTCTGTAGACAGCATTAAATTAGCCAAAAAGATTGCTGATGAGCAAGTTAAACAAAACAAAAAAATAAAGCTCTTTTTACAGGTAAATATTGGTGAAGAGTCACAAAAAAATGGCATACCAATAAGTGATATTAATGATTTAGCAAACGAATGTAAAAATATGAGTTTAAATGTTGTTGGATTAATGTGTTTGCCACCATTAATTGGAAATAATTCTCAATTTTTTTTAACAATAAAAAAAAAAAACGATGAATTAAATTTTAAAGATTTAAGTCTAGGTATGTCCAATGATTACATCGAAGCATTAAGTTATAAATCAACTTTTTTGAGGATAGGGACAAAAATATTTGGAAAAAGAAGTTAATAAATTTTTATTCTTGTTCTTTTATTTATTAAATTTAGCATCACAAGAAAATCTTTCTTTTTTAATGCTATACACCCAGCAGTCGGCTTATAATTTTTTGTTAAGTGAAAAAAAATAGCACTTCCCTTTCCTTTAATTGGTTTATTAAAATTATAACTTATAGGAATTATGAAGTCATACTTGCAATCCTTCCTATATAATTTTTCATAAGAATATCTGGTATTTTTAGTAATCTTAATCAAACGATTATAATTATTTGAACTAGGATCATTACACCAACCCATATTCTTCCTAATAATTTTTAATTTTAATTTTGATTTAAAATAACTTATTCTGTCTGGCCTATAATATAAACAATCCACATTAAATATGCCTTTTGGAGTTATATTATCACTTTCTTTATTTTTTATTTTAATTCCACCTTTTCCTACTGAACATTTTAGTTTAAATTGATCTATGAAAATTGTATTTTTTTTTAACTGAATTATCATCAAGATATGAGCAAACTTAATATTGCAATTTATAAATTACCTGTATTATACGAAATATTAGTAGAGATTAAATCAGAATTAAATTTTAATTTATTTAATTTTAAAGAAAATGATGACAATTTTAGAAAATTTATAAAAAATAACCCTGAATCACTTATTATTTCACCTGAAGCAAATAAGGATTTTAAAAATTTTATTTTTTATAACAAAACTTTTAAAATTAAAAAATTATTGCAACAAATCAATATTTACCTATCAAAAAGTAATTATGGAATAAAATCCAATATTTCTATTGGAAAATATAAAATAGATACAAATTCTAGATTAATATCTAATAAGAGTGCAATTTTAAAATTAACTGAAAGAGAGATTAATTTGTTAATTTATCTAAAAAATTCTGAAGATGAAAAAACAAGCCTAGATTTACAAAAAAATGTTTGGAAACACTCAAAAGACTTAGAAACCCACACTGTTGAAACTCATATTTATCGTTTAAGAAAAAAGATGTATGAAAGTTTTAATGATAATAAGTTTATCGTAAGTAATAAATCTGGATATAAGCTATTCAAATGAAAAAAAGAAATTTCATAGCTAAGGATCTTTTTTCGAAAAAATTCAGACCAAAGAAAGTAAAACCCAAAAAAGGCAAAGGAAGCTTTAAGAGACGAAAAAAATAAATCTACAGCCTAGCCCCTATTTGTTGAATAACTTTAGACGACATTTCTGTTCCCTTTTCTAAACTTTCTTTAATTGATAAATCATTTACATATCCGTGCAAAAATCCAGCAGCAAAAAGATCTCCAGCACCAGTTAAGTCAACAATTTTAAGATTATTTTGAACACCACATTCGACAACCTCGTCTCCTTTTATTGCAATGGCTCCATTTTCTCCCCTAGTAAGAACTATTAGTTTATTAAGTTTTTTAGAAAAATTTACTACCTCTTCAAAGTTTTTAGCATCAATTAGTGATGTAATTTCTTGTTCATTGGCAAATGTAATATCTAACTTATTTTTTACTAAATCTAAAAAATGAGGTTTATGTCTATCAACACAAAACTGATCTGATAATGACATTGCAACTTTATTTGCAACATTTATTGCTTTATCAAATGCTTTTTTTGGCTCGCCTTCGTCCCAAAGATAACCTTCTAGAAATATTATTTCACTTTTTTTAATTGCATCCGAACTAACATCGCCTTCATTAATTTTTCCTGCGGTACCTAAAAACGTACACATTGTTCTTTCCGAGTCTGGTGTAACTAATATCAAGCATGTCCCCGTTGGTAATTCTTCTTTTTTTTTAGTATAGAAATATTCTACATTTTCTTTTTTTAATCCTTCTTCATATTTACTTCCAAGATCATCATCAGATACTTTACCAATGAATCCTACTTTATTACCTAGTTGAGATATACCCACTATTGAATTTGCAACTGATCCACCAGAAACAGTTTTTTCTATTTTAAGATTAGTTAATAACTTCTTAAATTCATTTTCGTCAAAAATTAATTTCATTGTACTTTTGGTCAAACCATTTTGAGTAATAAAATTATCATCTACTTTGCAGATAACATCCACAATTGCATTTCCTATTCCTAAAATTTTCATAATTAAGCTTTCTTTGTTTTAATTGGTGATTTTCTATTAGGATAACAAGTAGTGCAGATTTTACAAGTTAAACCATAACATTCTCTAGCTTTGCAATACTCTCTTCCATAATAAATTATTTGAAGGTGAAGTTTATTCCAAAATTTTTTTGGGAATAATCTTTTTAAATCCTTCTCAGTTTGAACAACATTATTACCATTAGTTAAACCCCATCTTTGAGCCAATCGATGTATATGGGTATCCACAGGAAAGGCCGGATGACCAAATCCCTGTGACATTACTACACTGGCTGTTTTATGACCAACGCCCGGAAGTTCTTCAAGTTCTTCAAAAGTTTCTGGAACTTTTCCTTTATGTTTATTAATTAGTTGTTTTGAAAGAAAGTAAACACTTTTAGCTTTCACTCTAAAAATACCTATACTCTTAATTAATCTTTCAATTTTATTTCTTCCTAATTTTATAAAGTGTTCTGGCTTATAGTATTTTGGATAAATATTTTTTGTAACATTATTAACATTAACATCTGTTGTTTGAGCAGATAGCAAAACAGAAACTAATAGAGTGAATTTATTTTTATGTTTTAATGGAATAGATGTTTTTGGATAAATCTTATTTAATATGTTTAATATTATTTTAGATCTTTGAATTTCATTCATTTAAAATTCAAAACATCTCTCATAGAATAAAGTCCAGACTTTTTATTCATTAACCATTTAGATGCCGTGAATGCACCTTCTGAATAAAGAGCTCTATCAAATGCTTCATGATTTAATGTAACTATCTCTTTACCACTTGAAAAAGTTACTTCGTGCTCACCAACAACCTCTCCTTTTCTTAAAGAGTTAAAATTAATTTTTTTTCCATAAGGAAAAGATTTTTTGTTAAAATATTTTTTTCCTATTAATTTATAAAAATCCTTTTTTTTCCCGACAGCTATACCCTTTCCTAGCATTAAAGCAGTACCCGAGGGATGATCTTTTTTGTGTTTATGATGAATTTCAAAAACTTTACTTAAAAAATTATTTCCAAGAGATTTAGATGCAATTTCCGTTAAATACATCAATAAGTTTATTCCTATACTCATATTACCAGCTCTAAGTATTGGTATTTTTCTTGAATATTTTTTGATTAAGTTTTCTTCTTTTTTAGAAAATCCAGTTGTTCCAATAACTACTCTTTTTTTAAGTTTTACTGCAATTTTTAAAACTTCAAAAGTGCATTTTGGAACTGTAAAATCTATTATTAAATTTGCTTTTTTAAAAGCTTCTTCGGTATTTAAGCTTGGTTTAATGCCGCTTATTTTTTTATTAATAATTCTATTCTCCGTAAGAGCTACTATTTTAAAATTTTTATCAGATTTAGCAGATTTAATAATCTGTTGACCCATTCTTCCCATACACCCAGTAATTGCTAGTTTTATTTTTTTCATATAAGTAGAGTTTTTTTTGATTCAGACTATATAAATTAGTCTAGTTTTTCCAGAAACTTTTGGCTTTTTCAAAGAATTTTTTAATAGTAGGATTAGATTTTTCATTTTCTATTTCTCTAAACTTTTCAAGCAATTCTTTTTGTTGTTTGTTAAGATTAATTGGTACCTCAGTATTTACCTGTACATAAAGATCTCCATAATTACTACCCCTCATTAACGGCATGCCCTTCTCTTTTAATCTGAACTGCTTTCCTGATTGTGTACCCGCTGGAATTTTAATTTTAGCTTTACTTCCATCTATTGTTGGAATTTCGATAGATGTTCCAAGTGCAGCATCAGCAACAGATATTGGAAATTCAAAGAAAAGATTTTCATCTGATCTCTTAAATAAATCGTGAGAGTAAACATTTATAAATAAATATAAATCTCCATTTCCTCCACCCCTAGATCCGGCCTCTCCTTTGCCAGATAACCTAATTCGGGTCCCATCATCCACACCTTTAGGAATGGTAACAGATAATCTTTTAGTTGCTTGTTTCTTTCCTTGTCCATTACAGCTTGTGCAAGGATGTGTTATTTCCTCACCACCACCACCACATTGAGGGCAAGTTTGTTGGACAGTGAAGAAGCCTTGACTAGATCTTACTTGACCTCTACCAGCACACATTGAGCATGAGCCTGCATTATGACCTGGTTTTGATCCACTTCCACTGCATGTATTACATTTATCTGAAGTTGAGAATTTAATATCTTGTTTTTTTCCCTTATATGCTTCTTCTAAAGTAATTGATAAATCATACCTTAAATCAGAGCCTCTATAATTTGATCTTCTTCCTCTTCTACGTCCTCCACCAAATCCTTCTCCAAAAAAGTCTTCAAAAATATCTGAAAAGTGACTTGAAAAATCAAAATCAGAAAATCCTCCTCTTCCACCGCCAGTATTTTCAAACGCTGCATGACCAAAATTATCATAACTCTGTTTTCTCTCAGGGTTAGATAATACATGATAAGCTTCAGATGCTTCTTTAAACTTATCTTCAGCGGTTTTGTCGTCAGGATTTTTGTCTGGATGATATTTTACAGCAAGTTTTCTATAAGCCGATTTAATTTGATCTGCATTGGATGATTTGTTGATACCTAAAACATCATAGTAATCTCTTTTTGCCATAACTTAAATTATAGACAAATAGTTGTTTTAAGCGCTCTTTTCTTTATTTTCGTCTTTTACTTCTTCAAAATCAGCATCAACAACATTATCGTCTTTCTTTTCCTCTTTGTTTGTATTATTTTTGTCTTCAGGTTTAGCACTTTGTTGAGATTTATAAATTGCCTCACCTAGTTTCATTGATGCCTGAACAAGGTCTTGCGTTTTTTTCTTAATTTCTTCTACATCAGTTCCTTTTAAAGCATTTCTTAAGTTAGCAGATGCATCTTCAATAACTTTTTTATCAGCATCTGAAACCTTAGATCCATGTTCTTTAAGATTTTTTTCAGTTGAATGAAGAAGAGTATCTGCTTGATTTCTTACATCTACAGCTTCTCTTTTTTTCTTATCTGCTTCTTTATTAGACTCAGCCTCCTTGACCATTTTATTTATTTCTTCATCACTTAATCCACCAGATGCTTGAATTTGTATTTTTTGTTCTTTTCCAGTTCCTTTATCTTTAGCAGAAACATTAACAATTCCGTTTGCATCAATATCAAATGTAACTTCAATTTGAGGAACTCCCCTCGGAGCTGGTGCTATTCCGACAAGTTCAAAATTACCTAATAATTTATTGTCTGTAGCCATTTCTCTTTCGCCTTGAAGTACTCTTATTGATACAGCGGGTTGACTATCTTCTGCAGTTGAAAATACTTGGCTTTTCTTAGTCGGTATTGTTGTATTTTTATCTATTAATTTTGTTGATACTCCTCCTAAAGTCTCAATACCAAGAGAGAGAGGTGTTACATCCAAGAGAAGTACATCCTTAACATCTCCTTGTAAAACACCTGCTTGAATTGCTGCTCCCATTGCAACAACCTCATCAGGATTTACAGATTTATTTGGATCTTTGCCAAAGAAACTTTTAACTTCTTCAATTACTTTCGGCATTCTAGTCATACCACCAACTAATATTACTTCATGAATTTCACTTGCAGATAAACCAGCATCTTTCAATGCAGTTTTGCATGGAGGCAAAGTTCTCAAAATTAAATCTTCCACTAAAGCTTCTAGTTTAGCTCTAGTCATTTTTAAGTTTATATGTTTTGGTCCAGTTTTATCAGCTGTAATGAAAGGAAGATTTATTTCAGTCTGAGTCGCTGATGAAAGTTCTAT
>CACLIZ010000024.1 GCA_902607115.1 uncultured Pelagibacteraceae bacterium
GAAAAAATAATTTCAGTAATACTTGGATATTTTGTTTTATCTGCAATTATTTCTATACCATATTATTTTGGATTGAATTATTTAACTTTTATAGACAGTTATTTTGAAGCTGTGTCAGGTTTTACATCTACAGGTTTTTCAATTTTTGAAAATGTTAAACATATTGATCAAAGCTTATTACTTTGGAGATCCACATCTCAATGGTTTGGTGGTTTATATTTTTTAATTTCAATATTATTTCTTATTGATATTTATGATGATAATTATAAAAAAATTCTTACAAACTTTATATCTTTAGATATTACTGAGATAATTAAACAGTCTACGAAAATACTCTTTGTATATACATGTATAACTTTAGCTTTATTTACAATCTATAAAATAATTAATCTTAGATCTTTTGATGCATTCAACTTAGCAATGACCGTCATTTCTTCCGGTGGTTTTTTAGTAGTAAATAATATTAGTGAAGTTCTTCAAACAAATTTTCAAATATATGTTTTTTCTTTATCAATGTTAGTATCCTTTTTTGGAATATTACTTCCATACAATATTTTATTTCTTAAAAAAAAAGATTTATTAGTTTTTACTGAAGATTACTATTTATTGTTTTACTTTATCTTTTTGGTAGCATTTTTTTTTATATTTTTTAACCAATATAATAATTTTTCAATTACTTTATTTTCATTAATTAGTAGCATATCAAATATTGGATTTTCATTTGAAATTTATAATAAAAGTAATTTTATCTTCTTGGTCCTAGTGATTATTGGAGGATCATTATTTTCAACAAGTTCAGGTATAAGATTTCTAAAAATATTTCTTTTAACCAAATTTTCATTAAATGAATTAGTTTCACACTCTAAACCTAAACACGTACTTTTAAATAAAGTTTTATTTTCAAAAGTAAAAATAAATTTGAATGACATAAATAAATATTTTTTTAGTGTAATAATTTTTATTACGTCTCTAACTTTGCTTATTTGCTTTTTAACTTTATTTAACATTAAATTTGACGATGCTTTTAAGCTAGCCATTTTAACATTAATGAATACAGTCAACTCAAGCTTGCATGGACTAGAAAATTTAAATTTTGCTGAGTTTTCTATTTTTCTAAAATACATTTTAATTGTTTTTATGATAATTGGTCGTATAGAGATTATTTCAATTTTAATTTTAATTAAAAAATTTGTAATTAAAAATTAAATGTTATAATACTTTTAAAATTGCGCCCTTAGCTCAGTTGGATAGAGCAACGGTTTTCTAAACCGTGGGTCGGAGGTTCGAATCCTTCAGGGCGCGCCATTACAAGCAATAATCATTACCTAATGCGATTATTTTACCATTGATGCACTTCTAAGTTTCTGCTTTAATTAATTTAATTCAAAATGATTTTTGAATTATTTGTTAACAAATAAACAAGAGGAAAAATAATGTTTAAACTAATAAAACAAGTGACTTCTTTTGTTGCTATGCTTGCTGTTCTATTTGCTTTTAGTACAGAGACTATGGCTGCAAAGAAATCAAAAACACTTAAAAACACTCAGAAAAAAGGTTTTGTAAGATGTGGTGTTTCACAAGGTCTTCCTGGATTTTCTAATGCTGATGCATCTGGAAATTGGACTGGTGTTGACGTTGATGTATGTAGAGCGGTAGCTGCTGCAGTACTAGGTGATGCGAATAAAGTAAAATTCACTCCACTAAGTGCTAAAGAAAGATTTACAGCTTTAACTTCTGGTGAGATTGATATCTTATCAAGAAACACAACTTGGACACTTTCTAGAGATGCTGACATTGGTCTTACTTTCGTAGGTGTAAACTTCTATGACGGTCAAGGCTTCATGGTTAGAAAAAACTCAGGGTATTCATCTGTAAATGATTTTAAAGATGGAATTTCTGCATGTACTAACCTAGGTACAACAACCGAGCTTAACATGAGAGACTTCTTTAACTCAAAAGGAATTTCTTATGAGCCAGTAACATTCGAAAAGGCTGATGAAGTTGTTGCAGCTTATGATGCTGGAAGATGTGATACTTACACTACAGATAAATCTGGTTTAGCTGCTCAAAGAATTAAATTGAGTTCTCCAGATGACCACATAGTTTTACCTGAAACTATTTCAAAAGAGCCTTTGGGCCCTGTTGTTAGACAAGGTGATTCTGTATGGGAAGATATCGTAAGATGGTCATTAAACGTAATGATTGAAGCTGAAGAATACGGTGTTGATTCTGCAAATGCAGATTCTATGAAAACTTCTGACAATCCAGCGGTAAAAAGACTAGTTGGAGCAGAAGGTGAATTAGGAGCTGCTTTTGGTTTAGATAACGAGTGGAGTTTAAGAATTATCAAACAAGTTGGTAACTATGGTGAAAGTTATAAGAGAAATATAGCTGACACTGGTATTTTGCCTGACAGAGGTCCAAATGAATTATGGACTAAAGGTGGAATTCTTTACGTACCACCTGCAAGATAATTTTATCTAATAATCTTTAAAAAGGGCTAGATTTTTCTAGCCCTTTTTTTTATTATCTTTTCTTTTGATTTATGAATTTTAAACTTAAAAACATAGGCCCTCAATTAATTACATTAATAGCTGTAGTTCTAGTTTTTGGTTTCTTTACATTCAATGCCCAAACCAATATGGAAAATAGAGGTATTGAATTTGGTTTTGGCTTTTTAACACAAGAGTCATCGTTTGATGTTCAATTTTCATTAATCGAATATGACGGCTCTCATTCATATGCCAGAGCATATTTAGTTGGTTTACTCAATACCCTTCTGGTTGCTTTTATAGGAATTATTATCTCTACTATACTTGGAGTTATAATTGGAATAGCCCGTCTTTCAACAAACTACTTAATAGAAAGATCAGCGGCTTTTTATGTAGAATTTTTTAGAAACATTCCTTTGTTATTACAAATATTTTTTTGGTATTTTGCTGCACTTAGAGCACTTCCTCTACCGCAAGATGCAGAACCGATGTTTGGTGTTTTTTTCTTAACTATAAAGGGACTGTTTGTCCCTAGCTTTATATGGAATAATTTAAATATATTTTTATATTCATTAATAGCAGCAATAATTTCTATTGTATTAATTAGAAATTATGCAATAAAATTACAAGAAAATGAAGGAAAACAATTACCTGTTTTTTCTATTTCAGTTAGTTTATTTATAATTTTACCGTTATTAACTTTTTTAATTGGTGGAGTTTCATTAAATTTTTCGCTACCTGTATTAGAGCAAATGTCTAATACTTCTTTTAAATACAAAGGCGGTCTAGGCATACCTCCTGAACTTATAGCTTTGACACTTGCTTTAGGTCTATACACAGCAACTTTTATTGCCGAATGTGTTCGAGCAGGAATTCAAGGTATTAGCAAAGGTCAAAAGGAAGCCGCTGCATCAATTGGTTTAACGCCTAATCAAATTTTAAAATTGGTAATTATGCCTCAAGCATTAAGAATAATTATTCCACCTACTACAAACCAATATTTAAATTTAACTAAAAATTCCTCTCTTGCAGCAGCAATAGCTTATCCAGATTTAGTTTTAATTTTTGCTGGTACCGCATTAATGCAAACAGGCAGAGCTATAGAAATTGTTTCAATTACCATGTTGACCTATTTGTCAATAAGTTTGTCAATTTCGTTTTTGATGAATTGGTATAATAAATCAATAGCAATAAAAGAAAAATAATGAATAAACTAAATTTATTAAAACCAGATTTAAATAACATGAATAATTACATCTATGCTGGTTCTTTTTTACTTTTTATAAGTATATTTGATGTTTTTCTAAATGCTTTTTTCTCACTAAATGTAACATCTTTTTTACCTCAAACTATAAGCTTTATTTTACCATTATGTTTTGGTCTTTTGGGCTTACATTTTATTAGAATTGAATTTACAGGTATCAAAAATTTGGATTTGCTTAATAAACATATTAATACAAATAACTTCAATGCTATTTTAACTCTTATAATTGTTTTTGTAATTATAAAATCAATACCTCCCATAATGAGCTGGTTTATTATAGATGCTAATATAGCCGGCGACACCAAAGATGCTTGCACAGGATCAGGAGCTTGTTGGACTTATATTAAAATTTGGTTAAGAAGATTTGTTTATGGAATGTATCCAAATGCTGAACAATGGAGAATAAATTTATCATTTATTTCATTATTGGCGCTAGGTTCTGTTGGATATTTTGCTACAGAGAAATTTAAAAAATACTTAACATTATATTACGTTATCATTTATCCATTTATAGCTTTTTTATTTATATTCTTTTTTATTTCAGGTGGCCCAATATTTTTTGAATTTTCTTATGGGATAATAGCATTTGCCGTATCAATAATTGTTGGTTTTTTTATTCCTAAAAAATTTAAAGCTTGGTATTTTTTAATTGTTCCAATAATCTTATATATCTCTTTAAAGTACTTTTTTTATTATGAAGAAACTGTAGATTTAGGAAAATTAGATGGTTTAAATTGGGTAGAAACAGGAGCTTGGGGAGGACTTTCTTTAACATTCATAGTTTCATTTTTTTGCTTAATTTTTTGTTTTCCAGTTGGAATGTTTTTAGCTTTGGGGCGAAGATCTGCATTACCTGCAATAAGATATATTTCTATAGGATTTATTGAGTTTTGGAGAGGTGTTCCATTAATTACTGTTTTATTCATGTCATCTGTAATGTTTCCAATGTTTTTACCAGAAGATTTTTTTATGGATAAACTTGTAAGAGTTATTATAGCAATTTCATTATTTGAAGCAGCTTATGTTGCTGAAGTTATAAGAGGTGGTTTACAAGCCTTACCAAGAGGTCAATATGATGCCGCTAAATCATTGGGGATGGGCTACTGGAAAATGCACATACTTGTAATATTGCCTCAAGCTTTAAAATTAGTAATTCCTGGCATAGCAAATACATTTTTGGCACTTGTAAAAGACACTCCTTTAATATTTGTTGTTGGATTGTTAGAACTAGTTGGAATGTTGAATTTAGCAAAAACTAACCCTGATTGGTTAGGTTATGCAATGGAAGGATATGTTTTTGCAGCAATTATTTTCTGGATAATTTGTTATGCAATGAGTAAATATAGCTATAATTTAGAAATAAAATATAAAACAGAAAGATAAATATGTCTGAGCCAATAATTCAAATGAAAGATGTAAATAAATGGTTTGATGATTTTCAAGTTTTAAAAAATATTAATTTAGATGTAGAAAAAAATAAAAAAATTGTAGTTTGTGGCCCTTCGGGATCTGGAAAATCAACTTTAATCAGATGTATTAATAGACTTGAAGAGCATCAAGAAGGCCAAATAATAGTTGATGGTAACGAATTAAGTGAAAATACTAAAAATATTGAACAAATAAGAGCTGAAGTTGGAATGGTTTTTCAACAATTTAATTTATTTCCACATTTATCAATTTTAGATAATTGCACATTGGCTCCTATATGGGTAAAAAAATTGCCAAAAAAAGAAGCTGAAGAATTAGCAATGAAACAGTTAGAAAAAGTCCAGATCGGCGATCAAGCATTTAAATACCCGGGACAGTTATCAGGCGGTCAACAGCAAAGATGTGCAATTGCTCGCGCATTGTGTATGGAGCCAAAAATAATGCTTTTTGACGAACCCACATCTGCTTTAGATCCAGAAATGATCAAAGAAGTCTTAGATGCTATGGTTAATTTAGCTAAAGCAGGAATGACTATGATTGTTGTAACACATGAAATGGGCTTTGCAAAAGAAGTTGCAGATGAAGTGATATTTATGGACGAAGGTATGATAGTAGAAAAAGCTGAAACCAAGGAATTTTTTGCTAACCCCAAGAGTGATAGAACCAAATTATTCTTAAGTCAAATTTTATAAAAGTTCTAAACTAGCATGTCCAAAATGTGCAAAATTAGGCTTGACAGCATTTAAAGAACTTAAAAAAGCTTTAAAAATAAAAAATTTTATATCTTGCATTAAATCTCTAAATAATCTTAACTCATCCTGCGGAAATTAAAAATTGAGGGGTCAATAATGGAAGATAATTTTAACAAACATTTGGGAAATAAATTAAAGCTTAGAAGATTAGCTTTAGGTTTAACTCAAACTAAAGTTGCTAAAGCAATAAATGTAACATTTCAACAAATTCAAAAATATGAAAAAGGAACTAATGGTGTTAGTTCACTAAGATTACTGCAATTATCAAATTACTTAAAAGTACCTATAAATTATTTTTATGAAGATTATTCTGAATATTTAGTTAACTTAGAAAGATCTAAAGAAGGACACATGAATGTAAATTATAACTTTTTAGCAAAACTTTATTCTGAATTAACTGAAGATCAAAAAATAAAATTTTCAAAAAATTTAAATATTGGTACGCAAATTTCTAAAGTTAGTTAAAATTTGGCTCCTCGGGCAGGACTCGAACCTGCGACCAATTGATTAACAGTCAACTGCTCTACCAACTGAGCTACCGAGGAATATAATTTACGTCAACTTACTTTTTTTTTATTATAAAACAATAGTTTTTTTGGAGGCAACGCCCGGAATCGAACCGGGGTAAAAGGATTTGCAATCCTCTGCGTAACCATTCCGCCACGTTGCCATTCTTTTTGATCGCTTAGATGACCTTATATAGTCAATTTTGCAAATTAGTCTATAATTTTAATATTTAATTTGGATATTGTTTATTAAAAGTGATTAATTTATAAAATATTAATCAATGAGTTCTGATAAATATATTCATACTGAAGTAGAAAGTAAGATTTACTCTTATTGGGAAAAGAATAATTTATTTAAACCTAAAAAAAATAAAAAAAAATTTTCTATAGTAATTCCACCACCCAATGTTACTGGCAGTTTACATATGGGACATGCTTTAAATAATTCAATTCAAGATCTCCTAACTAGGTTTCACAGAATGAATAATTTTGAAACTCTTTGGCAACCAGGCACTGATCACGCTGGCATAGCCACCCAAGCTTTGGTTGAAAAAAAATTAAAAAAAGAGGAAATTAACAAAGAAACTATTGGAAGAGAAAAATTCATTGAAAAAGTATGGGACTGGAAAAATGAATATGGTGATATTATTATTAATCAATTAAAAAAACTTGGATGTTCATGTGATTGGTCAAGAAACGCATTCACAATGGATGAAAATCTCTCTATATCTGTGAGAAAAGTATTTGTTGAGCTTTATAAAAAAGGCCTAATATTCAAATCTAAGAAACTTGTAAACTGGGATACTGTTTTAAAAACGGCCATTTCAGATTTAGAAGTAGATCAAAGAGAAGTTAATTCAAAATTATATTATATAAAATATCAAATCGAAGAGACTAAGGAATTTATAACAATAGCGACTACGAGACCAGAAACTATGCTTGGGGATACAGCAGTCGCAGTGAATCCTAAAGATAAGAGATATCAAAAGTATGTTAATAAAACCGTAATAATTCCAATTGTTGGTAGAAAAGTTAAAATCATTCAAGATGATTATGCAGATCCTGAACAAGGAACAGGAGCTTTAAAAATAACTCCAGCTCATGATTTCAATGATTATGAAATTGGAAAAAGAAATAAATTAGAAATTATTAATATTTTTACAGAGGATGGAAAAATTAATAAAAATGCAATTCCACAATATGTTGGTTTGGATAGATTTGAAGCAAGAAAGAAAATATTGAATGAACTTAAGGAAAAAGAATATTTTGTTAAGGAAGAAAATATTAAAAATAAAGTTCCATTCGGAGATAGATCAAATTCTATTATTGAACCTTTTTTAACTGAACAATGGTTTGCTGATGCAAAAAAACTATCAATAAAAGCAAAAAAAATAGTTAAAAATAAAAAAACAAATTTTTTTCCTGATAACTGGTCGAAAACTTATTTTCAATGGATGAATAATATTGAACCATGGTGTATTTCAAGACAACTTTGGTGGGGTCATCAAATACCAGCGTGGTATGGACCTGATAAAAAAATTTTTGTTGAGTTAAATGAAAGTGATGCAAAAAAATCTGCAAAAAAATTTTATAAGAAAGATGTTAATCTTATAAGAGACTCCGATGTTCTTGATACATGGTTTTCATCTGGACTTTGGCCATTTGCTACACTTGGATGGCCAAATAAAAATGAATATTTAAAAAAGTTTTATCCAACTACAGTTCTTGTAACTGGATTTGATATAATATTCTTTTGGGTAGCAAGAATGATTATGTTTGGCATGGAATTTTTAAATAAAGAACCATTTAAAGATATTTATGTTCATGCATTAGTGCGTGATGAAAAAGGACAAAAAATGTCCAAGTCAAAAGGAAATGTAATAGACCCACTCGATCTAATTCAGAAATATAGCGCTGATGCATTAAGATTTACCTTATTATCCATGGCATCACCTGGAACTGACGTTAAACTTTCTGAAGATAGGGTTAAAGGATATAGAAACTTTTTAAACAAACTATGGAATGCAAATAATTTTTTAATACAAAACAAATGTAATTTGAAAAATGCAAAAAAACTTCCAAAATTGAAAGTTAATATAAATAAATGGATATATTTTGAGCTTTTAAAAACATCCAATTTAATTAAAAAAAATATAGAAGATTATAGATTTGATGAAGCTGCTAAGAATGTTTATCATTTTGCATGGCATAAATATTGTGATTGGTACTTAGAACTTTCTAAAACAATTCTCTTTTCAGACAATCTGAAAGCTAAAAAAGAAGTAAAGGAAGTATCCACTTTTGTATTTAGGCAAATTCTTATTATGCTTCATCCATTTATACCTTTTGTTACTGAAAAAATATGGTTAACAAATAAATTTGATAACAAAAATAAGAATTTTTTAATGTTGTCTAACTGGATCTCAGGCAAATCTAAAAAAGATAACGATCATAAACAAGTTCAGCAAATAATTGATATTATTTATGAGATAAGATCTTTTAAAAATGAACTTAATGTAAGCCCCGGTTCATTTATTGATATTTCTATTAATTCTATTAAAAAAAATAATCAAAATTTCATTATTAATAACGAAATTATTATAAAAAAATTAGGTAGAATTAATAATTTCTTTAAAAAGGATCAAAATAAACCTGCCGCATCATTAATTATATCTGGAGATTTATTTAAAATTTATTTTGATGAAAATGTTGATTTAAGCGCTATTAAAGAAAACTTATTGAAAAGACAAAAGAAATACCAAGAGGAAATGGATAAAATATCTCAAAGATTGAACAATAAAGACTTTGCTCAAAGAGCACCAAAAGATATTGTTCAGCAAGAAAAAACTAATTATAGTAATTTAAAGAATGATATTAAAAAAATTTCTTTAACTATTGAAAGCCTTTAATGAAAAAATTTAATAAAAAAAAGCTACCTAGTAGACATACTTCTTTAGGACCTGACAAGGCTCCTCAAAGATCATTCTACTATGCTATGAATTTAACTGAAAAAGATGTTGCAAAACCATTTGTTGGTGTTGTTTCAACTTGGAATGAGGCAGCTCCTTGTAATATTGCATTAATGAGACAAGCCCAGTCAGTTAAAAAAGGTGTACAATCTGCAGGTGGTACTCCAAGAGAATTTTGCACAATTACAGTAACCGACGGTATTGCAATGGGACATGAGGGAATGAAATCTTCATTAATTTCAAGAGATGTAATTGCAGATTCAACTGAATTAACTGTTAGAGGACATTGTTATGATGCATTAGTTGGTGTTGCTGGTTGTGATAAATCTTTACCAGGATTAATGATGGCAATGGTAAGGTTAAATGTTCCAAGTGTTTTTATATATGGAGGATCAATTCTTCCAGGAAGATTAAATGGTAAAGACATAACTGTTGTTGACGTTTTTGAAGGAGTTGGAAAATATACTTCAGGAAAAATTTCAGAACACGCATTAAGAAAAATTGAATTAAAAGCATGTCCAACCGCGGGCGCTTGCGGAGGCCAATTTACTGCTAATACAATGGCGTGCGTATCAGAAGCAATG
>CACLIZ010000025.1 GCA_902607115.1 uncultured Pelagibacteraceae bacterium
TAATTATTGGTATCCCGCAATTATCATTAATTGCTTTATAGTGTTGGTATAAACCTTCCTGTGTTGGTTTATTATAGTAAGGTGTAACAAGAAGTGCGCCATCTGCTCCAGCTTTTTCAGCATGCTTAGTTAAAGATACAGCTTCTTCTGTAGAATTAGAACCTGTTCCTGCAATTACTGGTAACTTTCCATTTGATTCTTTTATACAAATTTCAATTAATTTCTCATGTTCGTCGTGAGACAAAGTTGGTGACTCCCCAGTCGTGCCACATGGAACTAGGCCATTAGTACCATTTTCAAGATGAAAATTGATTAATTTGATGTATTTTTCCTCATCCACTTTATTATTTTTGAATGGGGTTATTAATGCTACATTTGATCCTTTAAACATAAATCCTTATAACATATTTTGTTGATTCATAAAAAAAATATGAGCTTTAGAATAATAAAATTAATATTAATTAATATCATTTTTTTAAACTATTTTAATTTATCTCTAGGATCTGAGTTAATTATCCCTAAAATCAAACCTTTGGTAAATAAAAATCAGATTGAACTCAATAAATTTAATTATTTACTGCCAAAAAACAAGCCAAGCTCATCAAAAGATCAAAATGTATCTAAAAAAAAGAAAGAAATAAAAAAACAAGTTAAAATTAAAAAGAAAATTGAAGGTATAATTGTCCCATTACCTAAACCAATCGTAGTTTCTAAGATAAAACCACCTAAAAAATCTAAATTTTATTCAAAAAAAGACGTAGCAAGAGCAAAAAAAGCAATAAAATTAATGGAGCAATCAAAATGGTATGACGCACTTAAAGAAAGTTGGAAGGCAAAGGATAAATCAATTTATAATTTTATTCAGTGGAAACATTTATTAACTACAGGAAATAAAGCGACTTTTAATGAATACAATAATTTCATTAAAAAAAATAATAACTACCCAAGGATAAATAGAATCCAATACTTAGCTGAGCATAAGTTAGCTGCCAGTAAACTTTCGCATAACCAAATTATCAATTGGTTTGATGGAAAAGAACCTTTGAGTGGTTTTGGAAAGATGATGCTTGGAGAAAGTCTAATTAAAAAAGGTGAAGTTAATAAAGGCATATCTTTAATTAAGAATGGTTGGATTAATGCTGATTTAACAAAGCAAGACTTACGACATTTTAGAAAAAGATTTAAAAAATATTTAACCAATGATGATTATATTAAAAGGGCAGATTATCTAGCTTGGGAAGGTAAAAATTGGGATCTTAAAAGAATGCTACGTTATTTACCTAAGGATGAGCAGCTTCTCTATACGGCAAGACAATTACTAATGAGCAAATCTTATGGTGTAGATCAGGCTATAAGCAAAGTTCCTTACAAGTATAAAAATGATGCTGGATTAAATTATGAACGTTTAAAATGGAGAAGAAAAAGAGGAAGAGTTGATAGTTCCGTTGAAATATTAACAAAAATAAAAAATACAAAAGATTATTTGGTTAGACCAGACAAATGGTGGAAAGAAAGAAAAATAATATCAAGATCACTTATCTATAAAAAAAAATATGAATTAGCTTATAAAATTTCAAGCAAGCATGCTTTATTAAAAGGTCCTGAGTATGCTGAGGCCGAGTGGATGAGTGGATGGATATCTTTAAGCTTTCTTAATGATCCGTTATTAGCAGAAGAACATTTTTTAAATTTTTTTCGAAATGTTTCATTTCCTATAAGTTTATCAAGAGGTGCTTATTGGCTTGGAAAAACTTATGAAAAATTAGGAGATAAAGAAAAATCTTATCAATGGTATAAAGAAGGTGCTAAATTTTTGACTACTTACTATGGTCAGTTATCTCATATGAAAATATACCCTAATGAGATGTTTGAATTAAATGGTTTAATGAATATAGATAAAAGTACTATAGAAAAATTCAATACAAGTGAATTAGTTAAAATTATTTATCTTTTAGATGAGTTAGATAAAGACAAATATACAAAATATATATTAAGACATCTTGCTTTAGAAAACATATCTGCAGGATCAGAGGTATTGGCCGCAAAACTGGCTACAGAAATTGGTAGATACGACTTTGCTATTCAAATTTCAAAAATTGCATCTTATGAAAAAAGATTTCATAATAAATATAATTATCCAATTATTAGTACTCCTAAATTAATTAATGGAAGAAAAATACCTGAGTCCGCATTTATATTATCTATCATTAGACAAGAAAGTGAATTTGACTTAAGCGCAAATAGCTGGGCTGGTGCAAAGGGTTTAATGCAATTAATGCCATACACTGCAAAAGTAGTGGCTAAGCAAGCTAAACTTCCATATTCTAAATCTAGATTAACTACTGATCCTGAATATAATATAAATCTAGGATCTCACTATATTGCTGGATTGATTTTAGAATATGATGGATCCTACCCTTTTTCTATTGCCGCATACAATGCTGGACCAAAGAGAGTTAGATACTGGAAAAAAATAAATAAAAATCCTCAAAAAAATCAAGTTGATTACGTAGATTGGGTTGAACTAATAAAATTTGAAGAAACTAGAAATTATGTACAAAGAGTTCTAGAAAATTACAATGTGTATAGATATATTTTGGAACAAAAGCCTATAAAACTTAAAAATTTCTTTAAAAATGATCCTTTATATTGATGGCGGTGAGGGAGGGATTCGAACCCTCGGTACGTCATTATAACGTACGGAAGTTTAGCAAACTCCTGGTTTAAACCAGCTCACCCACCTCACCTTTTAAATATAAGTGTGTAACTTGAAATCATTGAATATTCAATATTAATCAAGTAATTTTGTGCAAATTATGAAAAACAAATATTCAATATTTTCGTTAATAAAAAATGCTTTTAGCTATCACGAAAATTGGCAGCGTGCATGGAGAGATCCGGAGCCTAAAAAAGAATATGATGTAATTATAATTGGTGGTGGCGGTCATGGTCTTGCTACAGCTTATTATTTAGCAAAAAAACACAATATGTCGAATATTGCAGTAGTCGAAAAAGGATGGATTGGCGGAGGTAATACAGGAAGAAATACAACAATAATCAGATCAAACTATTTATGGGATGCAAGCGCCGGTTTATATGATCATGCATTAAAAATATGGGAAAGTTTATCCCAAGAACTTAATTATAACGTTATGTTCAGTCAAAGAGGCGTTATGAATTTAGCTCATAATTTACAAGATGTAAGAGATTTAAAAAGAAGAACTCATGCTAATAGATTAAATGGTATTGATGCAGTTTATTTAAATACAGAAGAAGTTAAAAAATTTTGCCCAATTATTAATACATCTCCAAATATAAGATATCCAGTTTTAGGTGGAACTTTACAAAAAAGAGCCGGCACTGCAAGACATGATGCTGTTGCATGGGGTTATGCGCGAGGTGCTGATGCTATGGGAGTAGATATTATTCAAAATTGTGAAGTAAAGGGAATAAAAAAAAATGGAGATAGCATTGAAGGTATTGAAACTACAAAAGGTTTCATAAAAACAAAAAAAATTGGTGTGGTTGCTGCTGGCCATTCAAGTGTTATTGCAAGTATGGTTGATTTAAAATTACCTCTTGAAAGTAAACCTTTACAAGCATTAGTATCTGAGCCTGTTAAACCAATTATAGATACAGTTATTATGTCTAATGCAGTTCATGCATACATAAGTCAATCAGATAAAGGAGAATTAGTTATTGGCGCAGGAACAGATGCATATGTTTCATATACTCAGAGAGGAAGTCATGATGTTGTTGAGGGTACTTTAAAAGCGATATTGGAGCTTTACCCCATTTTTAGTAGAATGAAAATGTTAAGACAATGGGGCGGTATAGTAGATATTTGTCCTGATGCTAGCCCAATAATTAGCAAAACACATATTAAAGGTTTATATTTTAACTGTGGATGGGGCACAGGTGGATTTAAAGCAACGCCAGGTTCGGGCGATTTATTCGCGCACACTATTGCTAACGACGAGCCTCATAAATTAAATGCTGATTTTAATATAAATAGATTTGTAAGTGGAGATCTAGTTGATGAACATGGAGCGGCTGCTGTAGCACACTAATGTTTTTAATTAATTGTCCTTATTGTGGTGAAAGAGACCAGAGTGAATTTACCGCTGGTGGTGAAGCTCATATTGTGAGACCAAAACAACCCACTGAATTAAGCGATGATCAATGGGCAGAATTTCTATTTATGAGAAAGAATATTAAAGGTGTTCAGTTTGAAAGATGGAATCATGCTCATGGATGTAGAAAATGGTTTAATATAGTTAGAGATACTTCAAATGATAAAATTCACGCTATTTACAAAATGGGTGATAAACCTCCAATAAAATAATGAGCGAAAATTTAAGAATAACAAATAATAAATTTATTGATCAAACAACAAGAATATCTTTTAAGTTTGACGGAAAAACACTGTATGGTTTTAAAGGTGATACATTGGCATCAGCTTTATTAGCAAATAATATTCACCTTGTAGGAAGAAGCTTTAAATATCATCGTCCAAGAGGAATAATGGCATGTGGCACTGAAGAGCCTAATGCAATCGTACAAGTTGGAAAGGATTCTTCAATGACAGAACCCAATACAAGAGCTACTGAAATTGAATTATATGAAGGTTTAGAAGCATCAAGTCAAAACTGTTGGCCAAGTGTAAATTTTGACATAGGAGCTGTAAACAATTTTTTCTCTCCTCTCATACCAGCGGCTTTCTATTATAAAACTTTCATGTGGCCTGCTAATTTTTGGAAATTGTATGAATATTTTATAAGAAAATCTGCAGGCCTAGGTAAATCACCCACAGAACCGGACAAAGATATTTATGATAATAGATATTTACACTGTGATGTTTTGGTTGTCGGAGGTGGTGTATCAGGAATAATGGCTGCAAAAATAGCAGCTAAAAATAATTTAAATACTTTATTAATAGACGATAAAAATACCTTAGGTGGTACAACACTTTTTCAACAAAATGAATGTTTTAAAATAAATAATTCTTATTCAAATGAGTGGATAAAAAATGAAATTAAAACTTTATATTCACTTAAAAATTTAACTATAAAAACAAGAACATCATTAGCCGCTTATCATAATTACAATTACCTTTTAGCAAGAGAAAATTTAACTGATCATTTGGATTTAAAGGAAAGAAAAAATAAAATTCGTCAAAGACTTTGGAAAATCAGAGCAAAAAAAGTAATTATAGCTACAGGTGCTATGGAAAGACCATTGGTTTTCAATAACAATGATAGACCTGGCATTATTCTTTCATCTTCTATAAAAAAATACATAGATTACTATGGTGTTAAATGTGGACAAAAAATATCTTTGTTTACTAACAATGACTCAGCTTATGAAACTGCAATCTCTTTAAATAATAGTGGTGTAGTTGTTAATTCAGTAGTTGATATAAGAGATAAAACTAATTCGTTGATAGTTGAACAAGCAGAAAAATTAGGTATTAAAATTCATTGGAAATCTACAGTTGTTAATACAAATGGTTATAAAAAAATCAATTCTATCGAAATAATGAAATTGTCAGACGATGGCACTTCTGTTGTAGAAAAAAAAATAAAAGAAGAATGTGACTGTTTGGGTATTTCAGGAGGCTGGACTCCTAGAGTTCATTTGTTTACACAGTCTGGTGGTAAACTTAAATATAGAGAAGAAGATAATGTTTTTTTACCGGAAAAATCAGAGTTAGATCAAATAAGCATTGGATCTTGTAATGGTGATTTTGAACTTAATGAAGTAATTAAAAATTCAGTTTATTCAACTAATAAATTTTTAAATGTAAATAATAAAGATTATGAAAATTTAGAAGTTACTTCTTCTAAAGAAATTGATAAAAAAAATATTTGGCTACTTCCATCTGACAAACCTTTTAAAAAAACTAAATCTTTTTTAGATTTCCAAAATGACTCTACAGCAAATGACGTAAAATTAGCATTAAGAGAAGGTTTTAAATCAATTGAACATGTGAAAAGATATACAACAACAGGGATGGCTACCGATCAAGGAAAATTATCTAACATGCATGCTCTCGGAATTGTGGCTGAAACAGCGGGTGTTAAAATGGGAGAGTTAGGAACTACTACATTTAGACCGCCTTATACTCCATTAACATTTGGTGCAATTGTTGGAAGAAATGTAGGTGAATTTTTTGATATTACAAGAAATACACCAATTCATGAATGGCATGTAGAAAAAAAAGCTGAGTTTGAAAATGTCGGACAATGGAAGAGAGCTTGGTACTACCCTATCAACAATGAAAATATGCATGAAGCTGTACAAAGAGAAAGCAAAGCTGCTAGAGATAGTGCTGGCATCTTAGACGCATCTACTCTTGGAAAAATAGATATTCAAGGAACTGATGCATCTGAATTTTTAAATAGAGTTTATACAAATGCATGGTCCAAATTAGAAATAGGAAAATGTAGATATGGACTTATGCTCAATGAAGATGGAATGGTTTACGATGATGGAGTTACAACTAGGTTGTCAGAAAACCATTATTTAATGACTACAACAACTGGTGGAGCTGCCAACGTTCTTTCAAAATTAGAAGATTACCTACAAACAGAATGGCCTGAATTAGACGTATATTTAACTTCTGTTACAGATCATTATGGTACAGTAAGTATTTGTGGACCTAATTCAAAAAAAATTCTTTCAAAAATAATTCCCGATCTAGATTTATCTGATAAAGAATTTCCACACATGTCATTCAAAAATGCATTTATCAATGATATAAAATGTAGAGTAATGCGTATTAGTTTTACTGGTGAACATAGTTATGAAATTAACATTCAATCATCATACGCTAAATCTGTTTGGGAAAAGTGTTTTGCTGCAGGTAAAGAATTTAATATTACACCTTACGGAACAGAAACGATGCACTTACTCAGAGCGGAAAAAGGATTTATAATAGCAGGTCAAGACACAGATGGGACAATGACCCCTATAGACTTACAGATGGATTGGATAATTAGTAAAAAGAAATATGATTTTATTGGTAAAAGATCTTTATACAGAAGTGATACAGTGAGAGAAGATAGAAAGCAACTAGTAGGTTTGCTAACTGACGATCCAAATGAAATTTTAGAAGAAGGTGCCCAAATTGTTTCCGAAACAAATAAACAACCAATTGAAATGCTCGGTCACGTTACTTCAAGTTATTTTAGTCCAAATTTAAATAAATCAATTGCACTTGCTGTAGTAAAGAATGGTAAAAAGTTGAAGGGTCAAAAAATGTTTGTGCCGATGAAAAACAAAACCATTAATGTAACTATAACAGATACAGTTTTCTTAGATAAAGAAAATAAGAGGTTAAATGCTTAATTTTAATACTCCAATTATTGACACTAAAGAATATTCAGAAATAAAAATTTCAAAAGCCGAGCCGATTCTTAAAATAAACTTGAGAGGCAAAAATAGGGATTTTATAACTAAAATTGGAAAAGAATTATCTATAATTACTCCTGTAGACCCAAATACATCTTCGAGTAATGAAAAATTAAATCTTCTTTGGTTGAGTCCGGATGAATGGCTTTTATACTCAAATGATATAGTTGATTTAAAAGATGCTAATTTTTTAGAAGATAAACTTTTTAATGAAATTTCTAAAGTAAAATTAGGCTCTGTTACAAATGTTTCTGATCATTGGATAATGATTAATTTAAAAGGAGCAAAAATTTTTGAACTTTTATCAGCTGGCTGTCCATTTAATTTTAATAATTTTAAAAACTCAAAGGGTGCAGTAACTCAAACTTTACTTAATCATATAGATGTAATTATTCATAATAAAAATATTAATGATTTAAATTTATTTGTTAGAAGGTCTTTTTCAGCTCACTTATGGTCATGGATGAACGACAGCGCTAAGTTTATTTAATTTCAGCTTAAAGTAATAAATTACTATAAAAAAATAAGAAATTGAAAAAAACCAATTAATCATTACCCAAAGCCAAAAAAAAGTTTCAAAACTCGCATTTATATATTTTGCTGTATAAAATATTGCAATTGGGTTGAGCACATTTCTAAAGAAGTTAGAAATCATTGCATTTTCTGATTTTTTTAAAGCCATAAAAAAACCATTAGATAGGAAAAAAACTGGATAAGCAGGTAATACAAATGCTGATATTTTTAAATATCTTTTTCCATATTCAATTACTTCCGGATCATTTGAAAAAAAACTTGTGATTACACCAGCAGATAAAAAAACTAAGGTACCAGCCGTAATCATTATAATAAAAGCATATTTTATAGCGGTAAAATAAGTTTCTTTTATTCTGATAAGGTTATTCGCTCCGTAATTTTGAGCTATAATAGATATAATAGCAGTATTAATTCCAAGTATAGGAAGAAGAACTACTTGCTCTATACGAGTACCAACACCATATCCGGCAACTGCATATTCGCCAGATTGACCTACATATGTAAATATTATTGCCGCTGCTAAGGCGTAACCACATATTGATACAGAGATTGGCATTGATTGAAAAAAAATATTTTTAAAAAATAAAAATTTCGGTATTAAAAATTCTTTATTAATTTTTTTTACTGTTTCGTTCTTAAGAACTTTAATTAAAACAATTAAAAAAGAGACTAGTTGAGAAATAATTGTAGCAATACCTATGCCCTTAACACCAAAAGCAGGTATAAATAAAAAACCAAATATCAAAATAGGATTTAATACAATATTTAAAAGAAATGATAAAACTAAAACATTCCTGTATGTTTTTGTATCACCTTCTGCATGAAGTAGTGAATTTAAAGAAACAACTAATATAAATAAAATAGATCCTGAGTAAATGACATTAGTATATTCTAGTCCCAGACTTGCCACTTCTTCAGTTGAACCCATTAAAAAAAACACTTGTTCAGAATAATACAAACCTAGAATAGTAATAAAAATAGAAATTAAAATTCCATAATAAATGATGTGAGAAAAATAATTTAATGTTTTTTTATTATCTTTCTCTCCAATACTGTTTCCTATTAATGATGTTCCAGCTACAGTAACTCCAATAGATGTTGCAATAATAATAAAATATATTGGAAAGGATTTACTTAACGCTGATAGTGCTTCAGGTGATATTTTTCCTGCAAAAAATGTATCAACAACATTATAAAGAGTTTGAAATAAAGTCCCTACCATAGCAGGAACAGCAAGTTTTCTAACTAATTTTGGTATATTATCTTTTAACAAATTCATGATTAAAATTCTTTTTGGAACATATGTTTTCTTCCAAGTTTTTTTGCAACATTTATTTGCTTTTGTCTCATTCTAAATCTTTCTTTTTGTGAGTTTGTAAGAATATTGTGACAATTTTGACATGAAACCCCCTCCTCATACTTTAGTGATTTTTTATCTTTAGACGATATAGGCTTTCTACAGCCACCACACATAGAATAAGTTCCGCTTGCTAATCCGTGTTTTAAAGAAATTCTATTGTCAAAAACATAACATTCACCCATCCATAAACTTTTATTTTTCTTTATTTTTTTAAGGTAATTAATTATCCCGCCTTTTAATTGATATACATTATTAAAACCTTTTTTTTCTAAATAAACACTTGCTTTTTCACATCTTATTCCGCCAGTACAAAACATTGCTATTGTTTGGTTTTTATCTAATTTTTTAAGGTAATGTGGAAATTCTCTAAAATTATTAATTTTGGGATTAATTGAACCTTTAAAAGTGCCAA
>CACLIZ010000026.1 GCA_902607115.1 uncultured Pelagibacteraceae bacterium
AATTGGAAAACCCGTCGCCTTCGATGCTAATGCAGAAGATCTAGACACTCTTGGGTTCATCTCAATTATTACCATTCTTCCATTTTTTGGATTGATAGCGAACTGAACATTAGAACCTCCGGTCTCTACTCCAATTTTTCTTAAACATGCAATAGAGGCATTCCTCATAACTTGATATTCTTTATCTGTTAAAGTTAAAGCCGGGGCGATTGTAACCGAGTCTCCAGTGTGAGTTCCCATTGGATCAATATTCTCAATAGAACAAATTATAATGCAGTTATCATTTTTATCTCTCACCACCTCCATCTCAAATTCTTTCCATCCATCTAGACATTCTTCAACTAACACTTGGTTTTGTGGTGACTCATGGATTCCCTCCCTAACAATTTTGAAAAAATCTTTTTTAGTTCTAGCTATTCCACCTCCAAGTCCACCCAAAGTAAATGATGGTCTTATAATTGCTGGCAATCCTATTTTTCTTAAAGTCTGTTTGGATTTATTAAAATTATTTAGAATTTCCGATTTTGGTAAATCAATACCAATATCAGACATATTTTTTCTAAATTTCTTTCTGTCCTCAGCATTAGCTATAGCATCAGAATTTGCACCTATAAGTTCAATCTTATACTTTTTCAATAATCCGACTTTTTCTGCTTTGATTGCTAAATTTAAAGCAGTTTGCCCTCCCATAGTTGGAAGAATTGCTTCAGGTCTTTCCTTTTTAATTATTTCCTCAAGAACTTCTATTGATATTGGTTCAATATAAGTTTTATCAGCAACGCCAGGATCTGTCATGATTGTTGCGGGATTAGAATTAATTAATATTACTTTATATCCTTCATCTTTAAGAGCTTTACATGCTTGCGTACCAGAATAATCAAATTCACATGCTTGACCAATTATAATTGGTCCTGCTCCAATAACTAATATTTTTTTAATGTCTTTTCTTTTTGGCATACTTTTTTATTTCATTTATAAATTCGTTAAATAGGTAGTGACTATCTTGCGGGCCAGGGTTTGACTCCGGGTGATATTGAACAGAAAAAACTGGTTTATTTTTTAATTTAATTCCTTCAATTGAATTATCAAAAAGTGATTTATGTGTAATTTCAACATTTTTTGGCAAACTTTCTTTAACAACTTCAAAACCATGATTTTGACTCGTGATTTCAACTTTTTTTGAAATTAAATTTTTAACAGGGTGATTTGCACCTCTATGTCCTAATTTCATTTTTTTTGTTTTTGCATTTAATGCAAGTGCAAGAATTTGATGGCCCAAACAAATTCCAAATACAGGTAAATTTGATTTTATTAATTTTTGAACTGTTGGAATAGCATATTCGCCTGTAGCAGCCGGATCACCAGGGCCATTAGATAAAAATATTCCATGAGGTTTAAGTTTTAGTAAATTGTCAGGATTTTCTTTACAAGATACAACTTTTACCTCACAGTCAAAGTTGGAAAAATATCTCAAAATATTTTTCTTAATGCCATAATCTATTGCAATAACTCTATATTTTTTTTTATTATTTTTTTTATACCCTTCTTCTTTGTTCCAAGTCTTAAGACCTTTCCAAGTATAATTTTTTTTAGTTGATACGTCTTTGGCAAGATCCATTCCATTCAAACCAGGCCAAATAGTTGTTTTTTTTATGAGTTTTTTAACATTAAATTTTCCAGATTTATTACTAGAAATCGTTCCTTTGGGAGCACCATTATCTCGAATAAAATTAGTCAAACTTCTAGTATCTAGCCCAGTTATACCTACTATTTTATTTTTTTTAAGCCATTCATCTAAATGTTTAAGAGATCTATAGTTTGAGGGATTTGTTATTTCTGAATTAAAAATTACACCTCTTGTCCAAATTTTATCTGACTCTATATCTTCATTGTTAGTTCCAACATTACCAATATGAGGAAAAGTAAAGTTTATTATTTGTCCAGCATAGGATGGGTCTGATATAATTTCTTGATAACCAGTTAGAGAAGTATTAAAGCAAATCTCTCCCGTTGCCTCACCTCGGTAACCAAGCCCAATACCTTTATAAATTGTTTTATTTTCTAAAACTAAAATGGCTGATGAAAAGATTGATTTAATTGCAATTTTATTTTTGTGTTTTTCTTTCAATTACAACTCATGAGTTAAAGGTTAATACAATAAAACCTATATTTGCACAACACCTCTATAACAAATTTTTTAAAAAACAATTTTTTCTTTTGAAGAAATTTGACTATAAAGTAAGTTAAAAAATATGGGCTTAAGAGATAAAATCGAGGATGATTATAAAAATGCTTTAAAATCTAAAGAGAAAAATAAAATATCAACTTACAGGTTAATTTTAGCGGGCATAAAAGACTTAGATATTAATAATAGATCAGGATCTGAAAAAAAAGAAACTGATGATGAAGATATAAAGAAGTTATTAAAAAAGATGATTAAGCAAAGACACGAATCAATAGAAGTTTATAAAAAAAATAATAGAAATGATTTGTTAGAAATAGAAGAGGCAGAGATGTCCGCGCTTAGTGAATATCTTCCCAAACAGTTAAGCGAAGAAGATACAAAGAAAATATGTTCTGAAATAATTAGTTCAACTGGAGCATCATCTATAAAAGATATGGGTAGAGTGATGGGAGAATTAAAAAAAAAACATGCTGACACAATCGATTTTTCAAAAGCAGGAGCTATTTTAAAAGAGTTGCTTAACAAGTAATGAAATATCCAAAAGACTATCTTGATGAAATAAAAGCGAGATTAAAAGTTTCAAATGTAGTTTCAAAAACTGTAACTCTAAAAAAAAGAGGAAAAGAATTTGTTGGACTTTCGCCTTTCAAAAACGAAAAAACTCCATCATTCACAGTTAATGATGAAAAAGAATTTTATCACTGCTTTAGTACTGCCGAGCATGGAAATATTTTTGACTTTATAATGAAAACTCAAAATTTAAGATTTGGAGAAGCAGTTAAATTTTTAGCAAGCATGGCTGGAATGAAGCCATATACTTTTTCAAAAAAAGATGAAGAAAGAGAAAAAGAATGGAATACGTATAAAGAAATTTATCAAAATTATGTTGATTATTTTCACAATGAATTATTAAAAAATAACAACTCATCCAATGCAAAATCTTATATTAAAAATCGTGGATTAAAACTTGAAGATGTACAAAATTTTAAAATAGGGTTTGTTACTAGTGAAATTGATTTCTACGAACATCTTTTAAAAAAATTTAATGAAAAAGATATTAATAACTCCGGAATATTTTATTTTGATGAAAAAAATAAAAAACATACAAATAGATTTAGAGAAAGAATAATTTTTCCTATAAATAATATATCTGGTGATGTAATTGGAATAGGTGGTCGAGCTATTAAAGAAAATAATTATTTAGCAAAATATATAAACTCTCCAGAAACACAATTTTTTAAGAAAGGATCAAATTTATATAATCTAGATAAATCAAGAAAGTTATCGAACAAATTAGATTATGTTTATTTGGTCGAGGGTTACATGGATGTTATTGGTCTATATAAAAATGATATTAAAAATGTAGTTGCAAATTTAGGAACGGCATTAACTTCACGTCAAATTTCAATACTAGATCAATTTTTCAATAACATAATCATTTGTTTCGACGGCGATGAAAGTGGATATAAAGCTGCTTTGAGAGCTGCAGAAAATTCAATTGTTGAAGTTAAACCTGAAAAAAAAATATTATTTTTATTTTTACCTGACAAACATGACCCAGATAGTTATGTGAATCAATTTGGGAAAAATAAATTTTTAGAATTTTCAAATCAAAATACAATTGAAATACATAAATTTATTTTTAATCATTATTATAAAGAAGTTGATGACAATCCATCTTCTAAAGCAATATTCGAAAAAAAATTAAAATTCATAGCCTCTTCCATTAAAGATGAATATATAAAAAAATATGTTCTTGATTATTATTTAGAAGAAATATCTAAACTTTCACCAAATTTATCTATAAAAACCAAATATACACAAAGTACAAAAGCAAGATCATTAAAAAGTACACAAAAATATTATAATGAAACAAAATCACTTACTTCTATTGAGATAAAAGAATTTTCATTTTTATATATTCTTATTAATAAACCTGAATTTATAAGAGACAATTTTCATTTAATTGAAAACGCAAGGTTGTTCACAAATGAAAATAAAATACTTTTTGAAGCAATACTTAAGCAAAGCAATAACTTTAAAGAATTTGATATGGGTAAATTTGAAATTGATCAAAATTTAATTGATAGAGTTTATAAATATGCATCTATTAAAAATATTTGGGATAAAAGTTCACAAGATGATGAAAAAATTGAAAATATTCTAAGCGAAGTTTTAAGAGATCTTAAAAATCATGAATTAGAAATCCGGATTCAAGATTTAGAGGAGAAATTTTCTAAAGATTTAAGCGAGGATACTTTCAATCAGCTAAAAGAGCTAAAAAAGTTGCAAAATTTGAATTAATTAACAAAAAATTACCCATGGATTTTTTGGGAATTATCAATATATATCTAAAGGTTTAATTGTGGAAAAAATCATAACAAAATCATTTGCAAGATTGATGGGTAGAGGTATCCATAGAGGGTTTATAACTCATGAAGAGTTATTTAAATCTTTAGGTAAAAGAAATCTTTCAGATGAAAACTTATCTCAAGCATTTATTCATATCTTAAATGAAAAAATCTTTTTAGTAGAAAAAAAATCAGATTTCAAAGCGTTAAAGAAAAAAGATCGACCATCAAAAGAAGATGGCAAGTCTTCCGAGAAAAGCGATGATCCAATTAGAATGTATCTAAGAGAAATGGGGGGAGTTGAACTTTTATCAAGAGAAGGTGAAATAGCTATTGCAAAAAGAATTGAAGCTGGAAAAAATGTAATGTTAGAAGCTCTTTCTCAAAGCCCAATTACCGCAAATCATATTAGAGATTGGAACGAAAAATTAAATAAAGATGAAATCTTGGTAAGAGAAATAATAGATATCGATACAAATTACATGGAAGATGAAGATTCCGAATCAGAAACAAAAAAAAGTGACGACACTAAAGAAGAAGACTCTTCTTCAAATGCGAGTGCTGAAGATGATGAATTTAATCCTACACTAGCAGCAATGGAGGAAGAAATTAAACCAAAAATACTAAAAACAATTAATGTATTGACGAAAGAATATAATAAACTAGGAAAGTATCAGCTTGATAAATTAAATTCTATATTAAATGTTGTAGAGTTTTCAAGAACAAAACAAAAAAGTTACGATAAAATTTGTGAAATAATTCTTGAAAATATTAAGTCATTACAATTATCCCCTTCAGTTTTGGAAGAATTAGTTCAAAGACATTATGAACAGAATAAAAAAATAGTATCTCTCGAAGGTAATTTATTAAGATTAGCTCTAGAGAATAAAATTGAAAGAGAAGAATTTATTAAATTTTATATAGGCAATGAAATTAATCCTAATTTAAAAAAATTCCTAGATACCAACCCAGTATGGAGTAAATTTTTTCAAAAAAATAAGGAAGATTTTAAAAATATCAGAGAAAGACTTGTAGAAATAAGCCAAAAGTTAAATTTTTCAGTAACTGATTTTAAGAAATTAGTAAGCAGAGTTCAAAAAGGTGAAAAAGAATCAAGAATAGCCAAAAAAGAAATGGTAGAGGCAAATCTGAGATTAGTTATTTCTATAGCAAAAAAATATACAAATAGAGGTTTGCAGTTTTTAGATTTGATTCAAGAAGGAAATATCGGCTTAATGAAAGCCGTCGATAAATTTGAATATAGAAGAGGGTATAAATTTTCTACATACGCAACATGGTGGATTAGACAAGCCATAACTAGATCTATAGCGGATCAAGCAAGAACTATCAGAATACCCGTACATATGATTGAAACAATTAACAAAATTGTTAGAACACAAAGATTAATTTTAAGTGAGTACGGAAGAGAAGCAACTCCAGAAGAATTGGCAAAAAAACTTAGAATGCCACTCGAAAAAGTTAGAAAAGTTTTAAAAATTTCGAAAGAACCAGTCTCTTTAGAAAAACCCGTTGGTGATGAGGAAGATAGTAGTTTAGGAGATTTTATTGAAGATACAAAAGCATTAGATCCAATGGATCAAGCAATAAAATCAAACTTAAGCGAAGCTACAACAAAAATATTGTCTACTCTAACTCCTAGAGAAGAAAGAGTATTAAGAATGCGATTTGGAGTTGGCATGAATACCGATCATACTTTAGAAGAAGTCGGTCTTCAGTTTTCTGTAACAAGAGAAAGAATAAGACAAATAGAAGCAAAAGCACTTAGAAAATTAAAACATCCAAGTAGATCCAAGCAATTAAAAAGTTTTTTAGAGAGCTAATTTAAAGGGCCGTTAGCTCAATAGTAGAGTACTGCATTGACATTGCAGGGGTAGTTGGAGCGTAACCAACACGGCCCACCATTTTATTCTTTAAGATTTGCTAAGCATAAAAAAATGGTATATTGATCAAAATTTATTGGGCCTGTAGCTCAGTTGGTTAGAGCAGTACACTCATAATGTATTGGTCCCTGGTTCGAGTCCAGGCGGGCCCACCATTAATTTGTAATAAATTCCCTTAAATTTGAAAATAGAACTTCGATATTACCATCACCGTTTTGGATAACAGAATTAAACTCTTCTCTCTGTGTTCTTGCTAAACTTAATCCTTCAATAATCAAATCTCTAACCAGAAGTTTTTCAGGGTTAATTGTATATACTCTCCAATCAATTTTGATTTCTGGCCTCTTATCACTAGCCTCTAAAACTGAGGAAACAATTGTATATTTTTTATTAATAATCTCCTCTGATAAAACATTAATTTTTGGATCTGTATACTCAGATAGCCTACTAGAAAAGCTTTTTAAGAAATATTTTCTAAATAATGTTTTGTATTCTTTAATTTGATTTTCACTCAGACTTTTTCTGTATTTTCCCAGTGTGTACATTCCTATACCATTAATATCAACATTATCTTTGGCTAGATTTATTAGTTTTAACATTTTTTCATCTTTAGTTTCGTTGCTTGCTAAAACTTTAGAAGCATCAGCGGTTAATTTAGAAATAAATTCCTTAGGGCTAGCAAATAATTCAGTATTAATAAGTAATATTGTGAGTATTAAAAAAAATAACTTATTTATTTTTTTTGATTGCATGATTTAAGAATAAATTATTGAGTTTCTATCTCTTCCCAATCACTATCATCCATTGTTTCAGTTATATCGTCAGAATTTGCTATTCTTTTTTTCCTATCCTGTAAGTATAAACTTTTAACGGACGCATAAAAATCAAGCGAGTTTTTCTCTAAATTTTGAAATGATTCTAAATTTTTTGCTCTAAAATCTATTCCATTAGTTGCTACTGAAGCATAATAATCAAAATCCGAAACGTAATGTGTATCATTTCTCACTGTTATATTATACCAAGCATCGCCCCCCATATAAGTTGTCAAAGAGCCAATCGTATCCCTTACAGTTGAAGGTCCTAAAATCGGTAAAACTAAATAACATCCTTCACCAACTCCCCATGTAGCTAATGTTTGTCCCCAATCTTCTTTTTCGTAATTATTTAAACCGATTTTTGCAGCTGGATCAAATAATCCTAAAATTCCAATTGTGCTATTAACCAAAAACCTTCCTGAATTTTTTCCTGCTAAGCCAAAATCACCCTGAAGAATATTGTTTGGTATTGTAACAACTAATGACAAGTTGCTAATTGCGTTGCTTGTTCCATTTCTTATAGGGGCAGGCAAATACCTGTAACCTTTAGCAAGAGGCTCTACAATGATATTATCTACAACTTGGTTAAAAGCAAAAATTCCTCTGTTAATTCCTTCAAAACAATCTTTAACTTGCCCATTGGATTCTTTAGACAATTCGTTTTGTCCATCACTCCCCGCAAATGATGAGGTGGATATAAATAATGAAATAACAAAAATTCTTAATATCCTATACATACAAGTATTTTTTATTGTATCTTTTATAAAAGTAAATCTATATTTTATATACTCAATGTCCATAATACCCAAAACCTCAACTAATTATTCACCTAATTTTTCAACCTATAGGAGAAACTTTAAGTCGATTAAATATTTAATTTATCACTACACTGGAATGAGAAGCGAAAGTAAGGCAATAAATAGACTAACAGATGACAGGTCAAAAGTTAGTTGCCACTATTTTGTAAAAAGAAATGGTTCAATCATTATAATAGTGCCAGATCTGTATGAAGCGTGGCATGCTGGAAAATCAAATTGGAAAAAAGATAAATCTTTAAACAAAAAATCTATTGGAATCGAAATTTCAAACAAAGGCCACCAGTTTGGATACGAAAATTATTCAAAAAAACAAATAAAATCATTAATCAAATTATCTAAATTTCTAATTAAAAAATATAGAATTAAAAAATCAAACATACTTGGAC
>CACLIZ010000027.1 GCA_902607115.1 uncultured Pelagibacteraceae bacterium
TATTGATAACCATCGTACCGCCTGGAGTGATATTATTTATTACTTCACCTTTTGTCTGTGCAATTTTATTTAAGTTTTTAAAATTTTCTATATGTGCATAAGATATATTTGTTATTAAGCCTAGGTTTGGTTTGATCAATTTTGTTAGACTGTCTATCTCTCCCTTTTTATCCATTCCAACTTCAAGAACTGTAAACTTTGTATCTTGTGGCGTATTAAATATGCTTAGTGGAACACCGTACCTGTTATTAAATGAATTTTTTGAAAAATAAGTTTTTGCTAATTTACTTAGACAAAAACCTGTTAATTCTTTAACAGATGTTTTTCCAGCTGATCCTGTAATTGCTATATTGTTTGCGTCTAATGATTTTCTAAATGTTGAGCTTATATTATTAAATACATTTAGGGGATTTTGCTGAAATATTATTTTTGAATTTTTAGATTTTTTATTAGATATAGCCAAAATAGCACTGTTTTTTATTGCTTCACCTGCATACAGGTTTCCATCAAATTTTTTTCCTTTAACGCCAATAAATATTGAACTTTGATTTACTTTTTTTGAATTTATTGATGCAGAATTCACAAAAGTATTTTTATTTATAATATTTTTATTTAAATTTTCTCTTAATATGTTTGTCTTAATTGATTTTGATAAAGTTAAATTTTTTTTATTTATTGCCTTTAAAATTTCAAATTTATCAGAAAAAAATTTCTTTTTTTTATACTCTTGATAATTTTCATGTCCTTTGCCAGCTACAATTAAAATATCTCCTGATTTTAATTCATTAATCGCTGTCGTAATAGCTTTGGCTCGAGATGGTATTTCAGTATATTTAAATTTTTTAATTCTTTTTTTAATTTGATTTCTGATTAATTTAGGATTTTCAAGCCGAGGGTTATCATCCGTAAGATAAATTTTGTCACAATATCTGTTCGCTATAGTGCCCATTATAGATCTCTTATCTTTATCTCTATTTCCTCCACACCCAAATACTAAAGAAATTTTACTAAGAGGATAATCTTCTGCTGTATTTAATATTGCAGTTTTTAATGCATCTGGAGTATGTGCATAATCAAGAATAACATTTGATTTATTCCTTATATTGCCAATTTTTTCTAATCTTCCATTAATTGGCTTAATTTTATTAATTGATCTTAATATATTATTTATTTTTATTTTAGATAAATATGCGGCCATAATTGCGAACATTAAATTTTTGATTTGAATTTTACCGATTAGTGATGTTTTGAATGAGTAGATTTTCTTATTGATTGAAAAATTTATTTTTTTTTGCTCATTAATTTTTTGAATATTTATAATATTTATGAAAGATTTCTTGGCACCAAAGTTGTATTTTTTTAATTTTTTATTTTTTGAAATATCATTTAATTTTTTAGCTTGTGTAATTTTATCATCGAATATTATATTTCCTTTATTATTTAACAACTCATTAAAAAGAATAAGTTTTGAATTTAGATAGTCTTTAAATGTTTTATGATAATCAAGATGGTCTCTTGATAAATTTGTAAATAAAGCAGTATTAAAATTTATATTATTTAATCTGTGCTGTTTTAGTCCATGACTAGAGGCTTCTAAGATTACATTATCAATTTTTAACTCTTTTAGTTTTTTTAATATTTTATGAATATTTACAGGGTCAATTGATGTGTTATTAGTTTTTAAGTTAAATTTTTTTGATAAAACACCAAGAGTTCCTATGACAGCTACATTTTTATTATTTAAAGTTAATATTTGATAATAAAAATTTGCTATAGATGTTTTTCCATTTGTGCCTGTAACAGCAATTATATTTTTGGGCTTTAATTTATAAAAACGACTTGCCACTTCTGATAATAGTTTCCTTGGATTTTTTTCATAAATGAATAAAATTTTATTATTGTTAAATCCCTCAAACCTTAAATTTGAAACAACGATCTTAGCACCATTTCTAATTGCATCATTAATATAATTGTTGCCATTTGAATTAATGCCATTTATTGCAAAAAAAATATCATTATATTTACAATCTTTGCTATTAAATCTAATATTTTTAAATTTAATTGATTTATATCTTTGATTTATATTTTTAAATACTTTGCCTAATAACATTTAATTTAAATTCTTAGTATTTTGTGGCTAAAATAGGTCCTATTTTTTCAATTATCTTTCCTGCGACTTCAACAGCCGTCCACCCCGCTGTGTTAAATTGAGTTCCTTTTATTTTCCATCCTGAACCATCTTTGTATTCATAAATATAATTTTTGCTCGGTTTTGGTTCATCTAACATTACAACAAATACATATTTTGGATCTGTTGCGGGAAATATGGAGGCAAAAGTGTTTATTTTATTTCTTGAATAATTTCCTGCAATTGATTTTTGTGCAGTTCCAGTTTTTCCAGCAATTTCATAACCCTCAATATTTGCAAAATTAGCAGTGCCTTCTTTTGTGGTTACAACCTTCCTTAATGCTAAATTTACTTTTTTTGATGTGTCTTCTGATATGATTTGCTGGTATCTAATATCTCTTTTTTTTTGATCTAAAATTAAAGTAGGTTTAACTTCATAACCTCCATTGGAAATTATTGAATATCCTTTAGCCAATTGAAGTGGGGTAGTTGTGATTCCATGACCATATGCAGAGGTTGCAAGTTTACATTTTCCCCAGTTAAATTTTAAAGGAGTTCCAATTTCTTCAATATCAAAATCTAAAGTATTTAGTAATCCTAAATCATTTAAAAATTTTGGAAATTTTTCTAATCCAACTTTTTGAGCTATTCTAACTGATCCAATATTGCCAGATCTAATTAAAATTTGTTCTGCAGTTAAATCTGAGGGAATTTTATCATCGTATTCACCTATTGTGAATTTGCTGCAGTATATTTTTTTCTTAAGATTTTTAAATTCTGTATCTGGATCTATAGATCCTTCATTTAAACCTGCTGCATAAGTAAATGTTTTAAATACTGACCCTAGTTCATACACTCCCTTTGTGGCCCTATTAATTAAATTTTTGTCCTCTAAAAGTTGTCGTTTGTTTAGGTCATAATCTGGCAAAGATATTAAAGACAAGATCTCACCATTTTTTGAATTCATAAGAATTGCCGCAGATCCAATACTATTAAAAATATTTTGAAACTTAATTAACTCTTCCCTTATTAAATATTGCATATTTAGATCAACAGTTAATTTTAGATCTTGATTTGACTCTTTTAATTTTTTATCAAAACTCTTTTCTAATCCTGAAATACCATTATTTTCATTATCTATTTGTCCTATAATATGGCTAAATAAATTTTTTTGAGGATATATTCTAGTAATTCTATTTTCTGGTATTAAAGATTTATCACCTAGCATTATTAATTTTTCGTAACTTTCTGGATCCAATTCTTCAGCAAAATAAAAAAACTTTTTACCATTAATTTTATCTTCTATTAGATCATAATTTTTATCTGGAAATAATATTTTTAAATTTAAAAGTAACTTTTTTTTATCAATAACTAAATTTGGGTTTATGCCAATATTTCTAGTTATTATTGTTTTGGCTAATATTTTGCTATTTCTATCTAAAATATTACTTCTTATTTCTTTTTTCGAAATAACTATACTATTTTCAGGAAGCTTTTTCCCAGTTAAATAAAGTGCTTTTAAAGAAAAAATAAATAAGACCAAGACAAACGTAAAAAAAATAAATGCTGTCCTATTAAAAGAAATATTTAACTTGTTTTTATCGTATTTGTTTCCTAGTTTTTCAAAATCATTTTCTAAACTAAAAATTGTTTTTTCTTTACTCATTTTTGTCTGAATTTTTTAAATTTATTTCATTTATATTGTCTACTACTGTTATATTTTTTTTAAAAGTGTGACTAAGTTTATTATCTAAGTATAAATTATTTAATTCTAATAATTTTTCTGGAGAGCTAAGATAATCATGTTCTAATTGAACAAGCTCATTAACACTATTTAAATAATTGATATTTTCTCTGACTGAAAATATTTCTTCACTCAATTTTTTAGTATGATTTTTTATTAAAGTAGTTGAAATTATTAATGTTAATATTGTTAAAATTAATAATTTTCTTAGCATAATTTTTCCCCAATATTCTCAATTTCTATAAAGTTTTTAAATTTCAATAAAAGTTCATCAAAATTTGCTCCTTCTTTAATTTTCTTCACATACCTTAATTTTGCTGATCTCGATGATGGATTTTTTTTAAGCTCCTCTGGCGAAGGGACAATTGCTTTTTTACTTAACATTTCAAAAATTTTATTTTCATTTTTTGAGCTTGGCAAATATCTTGAAACTTTTTTATCTTCAGAGTAATTTTTAAAAAAAAATTTTACAATTCTATCTTCTAATGAATGAAATGTAACAACAACAATATATCCATTAATTGGTAATAATTTATATGCATTAATCAACCCAAAGATTAACTCGCTAATTTCTTGGTTTACAAAAATTCTAAGTGATTGAAAAACTTTTGTAGATTTGTTTATTTTAAAGTTATAATTTTTTTTTTCTTTATTTATAATTTCAACTAAATCTTCAGTTTTAAGCATGTAGTTATTTCTTTTTCTAAAAATTGCTTGAGAAATTTTTTTTGCATCCTTTTCATCACCAAAATATTTAAAAATTTTTGTTAGATCTTCTTTATCTAATTTATTAATTGCTTCATGAGCTGAAAATCGATTTAATCCCATTTTCATATTTAATGTTCCTTTAGAATTAAATGATAAACCTTTCTTTTCATCAAAAATTTGATTAGTTGAATAACCTAGATCAAATATAATTGCTTTAATATTGTTTGAGTTTGTGTTTTTTATTTCACTAAATCTTTTGTGATTAAATTCAAATCTACCTTTAAAATGCTTTTTAAATCTTTCGGATAGTTTAATTGCGTCACTATCTCTATCAAATGCGATAACTTTATTTTTAGAATTTTCTAAAATTTTTTCTGAGTATCCACCCTGACCAAAAGTACAATCTAAAAAAGTGCCACTATATTGAGGGGAAATAATCTTGATAATCTCATCAAGCAATACAGGAAAGTGTTTTTTTTCCAGTTTGATAGTGGCACTCATCTATTTTTTCGAAGAACATTAATTTTTTTGTCTTCTCAAAAATGCAGGAATTTCTAGTTCATCCTCTTCTGTGTCTTTATCTTCTTGCGCTAATGTATTTTGATCTTCATTGGCATTATCAAAAAGTTCAAAGCTTCCTTCTTCTTGTAAGCCAAAGTTTTCTAGACCATTAGAGGGTTCTGACTCTTGAATTTCTTGTTTTTCAATTTCATGGGTTTCATTTACTAATGTTTCTTGTGCGATTTCATTGGCCACATGATCATTAGCTTCAATAGACTCATTATCTATATTTTCTGAATATTGATTTTCGTTTATACTCATTTCATTACTTACATGAACTTCATCCTCTAATTTTAAAGCTGTTGCACCGTCTGAAATAGGAGCATTTGTTGGTGTTTGAAAATTAAAAGACTTATCAATATTTGAAAAATCAGAGTATCCAGGATTTCTATTCTGTATTCTGTGAACCATATTTATAACTGATTTAGACTCTGGTTGCTGACCATCTAATGAAGTTGCAACGATTGAAACACGCATTTTACCATCTAATTGAGGATCGGTAATTGCACCAATAATTAGTTCGGCCTCTGGATCAACTTCAGATCTTACTTTATTTACTGCCTCATCAACTTCAAATAACTTTAGATCTTTTCCACCAGTTATATTAACTAGCAATCCTTTTGCACCTTTTAAAGTATAGTCATCAATCAAAGGATTTGTTACTGCCATTTCAGCAGCTTTAATCGCTCTTCCTTCTCCTTCTGCTTCACCAGTTCCCATCATAGCTTTGCCCATTGCACTCATAACTGATTCAACATCAGCAAAATCTAAATTGATTAGACCCGGCCTTACCATTAAATCTGTTATACTTTGTACACCGTGTAACAAAACATCATTTGAAAGTTGAAATGATGATTCAAATGTAGTTTCTTCATTTGCAATTTTAAATAAATTTTGATTTGGAACTACAATTATAGTATCTACATGTCTTCTTAATTCTTCTAATCCCTGATGAGCTCTTCTCATTCTTGAGGGACCCTCATATAAGAAAGGTAAAGTAACTACTCCTACAGTTAAAATATTTAATTCTTTTGCAGCTCTGGCAATTACATGGGCAGCACCAGTTCCTGTTCCACCCCCCATTCCTGCAGTGATAAAGCACATATTTGCACCTTGTAAAATATTAATTATCTCATTTAATGACTCATCTGCAGAAGCCTGTCCTATGTCGTGTTTTGCTCCAGCTCCTAAACCTTTTGTAAGATTAATACCTAATTGAATTCTTGTTTTTGCTTTATTTAATTTTAAATCTTGAGCATCCGTATTAACAGCAATAAACTCAACACCTTGTAATCCAGCATCAATCATTCCATTAATAGCATTACCTCCGGCCCCTCCTATTCCAAGAACAAGTATTCTTGGTTTTAGTTCTCTTATATCTGGTGTTTTAAAATTTATACTCATTATCCCCCCTTATTGTTTATTAAGTTGTAGCTCCCATTTAAGGCTTGCTCTATGAATGTTAGATTTTTTCTTAGCTGTTGCCCTAAATTTTTCAAATGTTGTTGGTTCCCAAATTTGGAAGGTTTTACCTTGACCAACAAATAACATGCTGTTTTTTATTTTAGCATGCTTTAATAATTTTGATGAAAGCAAGATTCTTCCTTCACTATCAAACTGTAAATTTATACTCTCTGATAAAACAGATGTTGCAAAGTAATCTTTTTTTTCTTCAAATGGATTTAATGAGTCAATTGTGTTTGAGATTTTTTCAATTCTATCTTGAGGCCAAGCTTCTATGCAAAAATGATTAAAAGATGGATAACAAATTACACCATTGTAACCTATATTAGATAAGTACGATCTAAACGAAGCTGGCACAGAAACCCTTCCCTTTTTGTCTAGTTTGTTTTCGTAAGTAGATAAAAACATAATACATAAATGTAACCCTTATTTGGGTTTTTATGGGATATTATGGGTTTTATTTTAAACCGTCAATACCTTAAATTATAGGAATTCGTCTATTGAAGAACAAATATGAAACAGCTTAGATTAAAGGATTATTATTAAAATGAGTATGCCAGATAAACTATAAGCCGGGTTCTGTCATTTAAACCTATCATTTATCTAGGCCTTAAATCGCTTTAAGGCTCAAGCAACTAACCCTGATGACTAGCCAAAGACAGCTTTTAGTTATTTCTAACATTGTCATCTCTACTCAGTCTTGCTCTCAGTGGGGTTTTCCATGCGCTGTTTGTTGCCAAGCAGCCGGTGTGCTCTTACCACACCTTTTCACCCTTGCCTTGTTGAGGCGGTTTATTTTCTGTGGCACTATCCCTGGGGTTACCCCCGCCAGCCATTAACTGGCACTGTGTCTTTGTAGAGCCCGGACTTTCCTCATCAAATTTTTTTGATGCGATAAGTCATTTATCTGGCAACTACAAAATATTCATTATTATAGATTTTTCAAGAAAATTTAATATTTAACTAATTTTGCTTAGTGTTTTCGCGATTAATAGGCATTCCTGATCAATTTTTCCATTTATTAATTTTTGCCGAAATCTCCTTTGAAAACTTTTAATAAGTTGATTTTTTTTTTCTTTTCT
>CACLIZ010000028.1 GCA_902607115.1 uncultured Pelagibacteraceae bacterium
AGAACTTTTATAGAACATACATGTACTTGATTTGTTCTATGTTAACAAAAAAACAAAAAAACCTGTTACTTTTTATAAATAAAAAAATTAGAGGCACTGGTGTGTCTCCTTCTTACGAAGAAATGAAGGCTTCTTTAAATCTAAAATCTAAATCGGGAATTCATAGACTTATTAGCGCATTAGAAGAAAGAGGATTTATAAAAAGATTGGCTCATAAAGCTCGTGCACTAGAAGTTGTAAAATTACCAGAAACAGCTTCTGCTAATGATATTTATAATTCATTTTCACCAAGTGTAATTAAAGGTGGTTTAAGTGATATAAATAAAACGAACAAAAACGAAATATCTGTATTAGGAAGCATTGCAGCAGGAACTCCTATAGAAGCTATTCAAAATGAAGTTTCAAGAATTCCTTTGCCATCAAACATAGAAAATAATGGTGAGTTTTTTGGTTTAAAAGTAAAAGGCGACTCAATGATAGAGGCTGGAATTAGTGATGGTGATACTGTAATAATTAAAAAAGCTGATAGAGCAGAAAATGGAAAAATTGTAGTTGCTTTAATCGACGACCATGAGGCAATGTTAAAAAGAATAAGAATCAAAGGTAAAACTGTTGCTTTAGAAAGCGCTAACAGAAATTACGAAACAAAAATCTTTGGCCCAGATAGAGTAAAAGTTCAAGGCGTGTTAATATCTTTATATAGAAACTTCAATTAAAATAGTCTACAAAATATCTATGAAAAAAGTTGCAACTCGTTTTGCACCCTCACCTACTGGTCCTTTGCATATAGGTGGTGTTAGAACGGCTCTATTTAATTGGTTATATTCAAAAAATAAAAATGGATCTTTTTATTTAAGAATTGAAGATACTGATAAAGAAAGATCAAAAAATGAATATAAAGAGCAGATAATAAAATCTCTTAAATGGATCGGTATTGAAAATGATGGAAATGAATATATTCAATCAAAAAAAATAGAGGATCATATAAAGGTTGCTAATGAACTGCTTAAAAATGGTCATGCATACAAATGTTATTGTTCTAGTAAAGAAATAGAAGAACAAAAACTGCGAGCAAAACAAAAAAAAATTCCTTATATTTATGATAGAAAGTGGAGAGATAAAAATGAAGCAGAGGCTCCAAAAGATACAAAGCCCACTATAAGATTTAAAAGTAAAATTGACGGAACTAGTATTTTAAAAGATTTAGTACAAGGAGATATTGAAATAGAAAATAATACTATTGAAGATTTTATAATTTTAAGAAATGACGGATCTCCAACTTATAATTTATCTGCATCAGTTGATGATCATCAAATGAATATTACACATATTATTAGAGGTGATGACCATAAAATTAATACCTTTAAACAAATGCAGATTTATTTAGCTATGAAATGGGAATTGCCATTTTTTGCTCATATACCTTTAATTCACACAATAGAAGGAAAGAAACTTTCTAAAAGAGATAAAGCTTCAACATTAGATGATTATTCTAAAATTGGCATTATGCCAGATGCGCTAAGAAACTATCTTCTCAGACTAGGCTGGTCTTATAAAGACAAGGAAATATTCACCTTAGATGAAAGCATCAAACACTTTAATCTTGAAGGTATTGGTAAATCTCCATCAAAATTAGATATGAGTAGAATTCTTTCAATAAATGAACACTACATAAAAAACATGGATGAAACTTATTTATTTGATCAATTTATCGAATATTGCAAATTATTTAAAAACGAAATCAAGTCTGATAAGAAAGATAAGATTAAAAGATCACTAACATTCTTAAAAAATAAAGCCAAAACTCTGGAAGATATATTTAATAATGGACAATATATAATGGTTGACGAAATAAATTTTAATCAGGACGATATTAAACTAATTGATGATGAGGCCAAAAAAGTCATTTCAGATTTCTGCGCTCAATTTGAAAAAGTAGATACACTTAGTAAGGAAGTGTTGGAACCGATTGTAAACGGGGTTATTAAATCAAATGATACAAACTTTAAAGGGGTGGGCCAACCATTAAGAATAGGATTAACAGGTTCAAAATTTGGTCCCGGCATATATGACATTATTATATCTTTAGGAAAAGAAGAGGTAACAAAAAGATTAACTAGTAAGAAACTTAGTTAATACTAATGAGGCTTCCTCTGAAGAAGATGTTTTTGATCTAATCTTATTTAGAGTTTTTTCGCAAATATCAATTTGTTGCTTAATCAATTCAGGATTTTTTAAAAAATAAACAACAGTATTATAAATTTCTTTTGCATTACAATCTTTTTGAATTAGTTCTGGAATTATTTCTTTGTTATTAATTATATTAATAATGTTTGCATACTTTATTTTAACCAGCAATTTAATTATTAAATAATTTAAAAAATTCATTTTATAAATAATTATAGATGGAACTTTTGCATTAGAAATTTCAATAGAAACTGTTCCGGATTTTGAAACAGCAAAAATAGATTTATCTAATATTTGCCTCTTTATATTTTCATCAGAAACAACTTCAACATTTGATAAATTAGAACTAATTATTTTTTCATTGATTGAATTTTTATTTTCTTCTGTAGCATGGAAAACAAAAAGATAATTATCAAATTTTTTATTCATCATATTAATAAAATCTATCAAAATTGGTAAAAGTAAATTTATTTCAGATAATCTACTACCTGCAAAAAGTGAAATAATTTTTTTATCACTTGGTATAATATTTGATAAATCTGCTTTACTATTGTTTTCTTGTTCTAGTAATGGATGACCAACGAAAGTATTAGGAATGTTTTCTCTATCAAAATACTTTTTTTCAAAGTCAAATAAAAGTAAAATATGATCTAAAAACTTTTTAAAGTTTTTTAATCTACCTTCTCGCCATACCCATACCTGTGGAGCTACATAATGAATAGTTTTTATATTATTATTTAATTTTTTTATTTTTTTAGCAACTCTCAATGTAAAATCTGGACTATCTACACTAAATAGAATATCTGGATTAAATTTTATTATTTCGTTAACTGTTGTATTAATCTTATTTCTTATTTTATAAATATTTAATAAAACACTTGTGAAACCAACGTATGTTATTTCTTTTAGGTCAAAAATAGATTTTATTCCTAGTGATTTTAAATATGTTCCTCCAACACATAAGTATTCAATGTTAGGATTATTATTTCTAAGTTTAGAAATAACTTTTGAAGCAAGTTTATCCCCTGAAGGTTCCCCAGTTAAAATAAATATTCTTTTCATTTGACTGTAATGAACATTTTATTTTTATTGGCAAAATTAATACATTTATTTTTATCTAAAAAAACATGCTGTTTATTTTTTATAACAACACCCTTTAATCCAGCTGTTTTGCTTTGCTTTAAAGTTTTTATACCTATAGTAGGTAGATCAACTCTAAGATCTTGCTTTTTTTTTGGAAACTTAACTAAAACTCCATGATTTCTAAATTTTCTACTGTTGCTATTTTTGATCATTTTTTCAGTTCCTCCTTTACCTTCAATTGAAACTACTTTTTTATTTCTCACTACAACACCTTGGATAAAATTATACTGCGCTTGATCACTTAAAGTTTTTATAGCTTTCTTAATGTCTAATTTATCTTGATTGTTAGGTTTAATCTTTGTGTAGTTTCCTTTTTTAAGTGCAAGTTCTGGGTTAAATTTCAAAGAATTTTCAGTTTTGATTTTGTTTTGTCCCAATATTCTTATGATTTCTTTGAGAATAGCAGCGTCCCCAAGTTTGGATGCCTTAATTATTCTTGGCATATAATAAATTCCTCTTAAATCTAATCTTAATTTAGAAAGATTTGGCTTATTTACTTTTCCAGCAAATAACACTTTTTTACAATTATTAATTTTGAGAATATTAATAATTTTACCAAATTGACCTATGGAAAATGAATAAGATTTTTTATCTTTTTTAAATTTTTTTAATCTTGATAAATCTATTATTAAATATTTTATTTTTTTTTTCTTAACATTTTTAAGAATTTGATTTGGAAAGTCTGCATCACCAAAAATTAATCCAATCATTTTACGAAAATGGTGTGCTAATAGATCTTTTTTTGTCTTTCATAATAAATTCAATTACCTCTTTAACCAGTGGATTTTCTTGAAAAGAACCATTTAATTTACTTATATTTTCAGTAATATTTTTTGTGGCAAAAATCTCTTTATATGCTTCACTAAGTCCTAAAATATCCTTATTTTCAAACTTAGCACGTCTTAATCCAATTAAGTTCAGTCCTTGTAATGAATTTCTATTTCCTGTTGATAATCCATAAGGTATTACATCATGCAATACTCCTGTCATTCCACCAATCATTGCCATTTTACCAATTCTCGTAAATTGTTGAACTGCGGAATTTCCGCCTATAACAACATTATCTTCTAATGTTACATGACCTCCTAAAGGTACATTATTAGCAATAATTACATTGTTTCCAACATTACAATCATGTGCAACATGAGAAGAAATCATAAATAGACAGTTATTTCCAATTCTTGTTAAACCTCCTCCACCAACTGTACCTGGATTAACTGTAACATATTCTCTAAACTTATTATTATGACCAACTTCTAATGATGTTTTTTCGCCTTTATACTTTAAATCTTGAGGATCATTACCTATAGATGCGAAAGGATAAATTATATTCCCTTTTCCAATTTTGGTGTAACCTGAGATATTTACATGTGAATGTATAATTACGTTTTCACTTATTTCAACGTTTGGACCTATAACTGAGTAAGGACCAATTTTTACACTTGAATGAACTTTGGCATTTTTGTCTACAATAGCTGTATTATCTATCATTTATTCTCTCTAATAAAATTTTTTAATTCTTTTGCTGGATAACCCATAACTTTAGAATTATCTGTTATATTTTTTATTACACCACTTCCACCAGCAATCTGTACATTGCTACCAATTTTAAGATGTCCTGAAATTCCAGCCTGACCACCTATCATTACATTATTACCTAAAGTTGAACTGCCTGCAAAGCCAACTTGTCCTGCGATAATACAATTTTCGCCTATTTTTACATTGTGAGCAATATGTATTTGATTATCTAAGTATGTATTTTTTCCAATGATAGTATTTGATAGAGAACCTCTGTCTATTGTTGATCCACAACCTATTTCAGCATTATCTTCTATTATTACTACACCAATTTGTGGATATCTGAAATTAGAGTTTTTATCTGGAAAAAAACCAAATCCTTTTTTTCCAATTACACATCCATCTAAAATATGAACATTGTTTTTAATTAAAGAATTTCTAATAATTACGTTTGAACCAATAGTACAATTGTCACCTATGGATACGTTTTTTTCTATAATTGAATTATGCCCAATTAGACAATTCAAACCTATTTTCACATTTTTACCAATTAAAACATTTTTTCCAAATTTTACTTTATTTTTATATTTTGTTTTATTTATATCATCGGCTGTAATATCGAAATCATCAGTTATGGACTCTGGATAGAAAATTTTTGTTATTTGTGCTGTATGTAATAAAACTTTATCTGAAATTATAGCTTTGCAAGTATTTGGCAAATTTGATTTAAGATTTTCAGTAGTTAGACAATAAGAAGCCTTGGTAATTTTAGCTAGTTCATTATATTTTTTTGAATGAAAAAAAGTAATTTCTCCATTTTGAGATGAATTAAGATCTTTAATATCCTTAATTTTTTCATCTGGAAATTTTTTATCTATTAAATCAATAGATTTAAGTAAAAAATTAATCTCATATGGTCCTGTATTTTTAAAAAAAGGATTGAGCATTTATAAGTTTAATATCAAAACTTATTTTAAATGCTTATCAATATTTGTTGCTAATTATTTCCTATCAACAATAGTGGCAGACCACTGCGCATCGGCCATTTTTATTCCATTAACAAAGGCTTCACCTTTATATTTCCATACTCTTCCATGAGATCTTATAGCTTCTATATTTAATTCGAGTCTACAATCTGGTATCACGGGTTTTCTAAATCTAGCTTTTTCAACGCTCATTAAAAAAACTAATTTATTTTCGTATTCTGATTTATCAATGCCCTCTGCAGTTAGAGCTGCCGCAGCTTGACCAAAAGCTTCAACAATTAAAACACCAGGCATAACTGGTTGTCCTGGAAAATGACCCTGAACAAAAAAGCTATCTTTTTT
>CACLIZ010000029.1 GCA_902607115.1 uncultured Pelagibacteraceae bacterium
TCCAATTGTAACTTTAACCTCAGTAGGAGTAACAAATTCTAGACATTTATTATATGGAGCTGTTCTTTCCGAACACTTAGAAGAATTAAGCACAACCTGGAAAATATTTTTATCATATTTTTTAGTTGATCAATCATTTGCACTTTCAAATAGATTTTTTAATAAAAATAAATCATTAAAAAATAAACATTATTATTTACTCGGTTCAGGTTTTACACTGTGGCTTACTTGGCAAATATCATCGCTGGTAGGAATTTTTTTAGGTTCAATTGTTCCAGATAAATTAGGCTTAACATTTGCTATACCATTAACATTTTTATCATTAATAATTCATGAGTTTAGAAAACTTGATCATTTAATAGTAATTTGTGTTTCAGCAACATTAGCAATTACATTTTATGAAATTCCATTTAAAGCATACATAATTGCTGCAAGTCTAGGAGCATTAACAGTTGCATTAATAATAACTAATATAAAACTAAAAAAAAGATGAGCTGGATATTAGTATTTATATCTGGATTAATTACCTATTTTTTAAGGTACTCAATGATATCATTGATTAAGAAGGATATGTTGAGTGAAAGGACAAGAACATTATTAAGCTATGTCCCATCTGCAGTGTTTCCTGCACTAATTTTTCCAGCTGTTCTTTTAGATAATTTTGGATCTTTCGTAAGCCACGATGATCCAAAGATCATAGCCATTTCTATTGCTATGCTTGTTGGATACTTTTCAAAAAAAATAATTGCCACCATTCTCTCTGGATTAATATCTTATTGGATTATAATATTTTTGTTGTAAAATATAAATGTTAGCATAAATACTGATGAAATTTATTAATGCCCTCGTGGTGAAATTGGTAGACACAAAGGACTTAAAAGGCGAGGGATTAACACTTTGATGAGTCTCTAGTAGTCTCTGGTAGCCTCAAACATCCTATAAAATCGCATAACTTTAATTTAGCTTTCAATTAAGATTAGTAAATAAGGCTTAATTAATTTGTCTAGACTTGGACATGTCTTGGACATAGATAAATAAAAATGTAAGTTAGTATATGAAAAAAATATTAATAATTTTATTTTTTAGCTTATTTGCATCAAACAATCTATTTGCTGAGAGTTTTAAATTAAATAAGTTTAATTTGTGGCTTTATGAAAATGGATATCATCAATATTTAAATATGAAAGAAAACCCAGTATGCAAAACAGAACCAAAATATAGCAATCTTTGGTATTATAATAAATGCGATCAATTTCAAGGATCCAACAATCTAAATATCAAAATAAAAAATAAAGAATTATCAGGTACTAATATTGCTTATCATTCGAATCCAAATAGAGACACCCTGATTTATTATTTATGGAAATATTCTTATAGAGATAGAGGTTCACATTTAAAAGAATTTAAGTCGACAAATAGTTCCTACGATTTTAAATTCAACTTAATTGAAGATGAATTTATAAAAAAGCAATTGAAAACTAAAGGTATCCTTAGTTATTTATATTATCAAGATGGTGAAGTATTAATTGACGAATTTTCTCCTAAAGAAAGACTGGGAGAGTTTTTAAATAATGAAACAAAATTTTACTCAATGTCAATGGGTAAGTCAGTAACTTCTTATTTATTAGGTCATGCCATATGTGATGGCTACATTGATGGAGTTGATGAAAGAGTAAATGACTGGCCTGTAATAAAAGATTCGCTTTATCATGATCAAAAATTAATTAATTTTTTAAATATGAATACTGGTGATCAAAAATATATCGATGAATTTGAAGATGGTACCAGTAAATTAGGTGCATATGAAGATAGAGATATTGAAACAACTATGCGCTCACACTTTAGAAACAAAAATACAAAAAAATCTAAAGAAATATATAATTATAATGGATTTGTTACTCAATTAATTTTAAACTATATGAAATTTAAAATCGGTGAAGATTATGACAAATTTTATAGCAAAGTTTTCAACTATAAAATAAAGATCAAAAATAGCATTCTTTATGGCTATACTAGTTTGCGAGAAATAAATGGAAATGGTCATCCCAACATAATGGCAACAAGATTTGACTATCTTAGAATTGCAAAAGCTATGTTGGATGATTATCAGAATGATACTTGTGTTGGAAAATATTTAAAAGAAATTTATAAAAGAAGAATACCAAAAGGAAGCAAAGAAAAAGAAGAGCCCTTATTTGGTCGAAGCAAATCATACGGTGGTCAATTTCATATGGATTTTCCAGGATTAAAAGAAAATGTTGTATTTGGTATGAGTGGTTATGGTGGGAATATTATTGCAATTGATATGGAAAATTCAAGAATTTTAGTTGTCAATTCACTTCATTATAATAATAAAAAATATAAATATGATCATAAAAAACTTTTATATGATGTAATTAAAGAAGGCAGATGAAAATTGTAGGACTTTGTAGGATAACTTGGACACAACTTGGACATAGGAAGATAAACTAAAAAAATTTTACTAATTAGACTTGTTGAATTATAAATATTAGCATAAATACTAATGAAAATAACTCATGCCCTCGTGGTGAAATTGGTAGACACAAAGGACTTAAAATCCTTGCCCTTTTGGGAGTGCCAGTTCGAGTCTGGCCGAGGGCACCAATAAAATGAAAAAATTATTTGTAGTTTCTGATTATAACAAAAAATCAGAAATGATTAGATCAAAACTATTAAAAAAAACAAAAAATAATCCGATAAAAAAATCTGATATTATAGTTGTAATTGGTGGCGATGGTTTCATGTTACAGACATTAAAAAAATTTTATAAATTTAAAAAATATTTTTATGGAATAAATTCAGGAGACTATGGGTTTTTAATGAATAAATTTCATGAAAAAAAAATATTAAAAAATATATCTAAAACAGACTTAATAAAAATTTCACCATTACAAATGGTTGTCAAAAATAAAAATGGTAAATTTAAGAAATCGATAGCTATAAATGAAGTATCCATTTTACGTCAAAGCAGGCAGGCTGCTTTTATTTCAATCAAAAACGGTTCAAAAAATATTATAAAAAAATTAAGAGGAGATGGTTTATTAGTTTGTACACCTGCTGGAAGCACTGCATACAATCTATCGGTTCATGGGCCGATTTTAAATTTAAATTCTAACAAACTAGCGATATCACCAGTTAGCCCATTTAGACCTAGAAGATGGAAAGGTAAAGTAGTTAGTAATAAATCTAAAATAATTATTAAAAATTTAAATCCCAAAAAAAGACCAATTAGTGCTGTAGCTGATAATGTTGAAGTTCGTAACGCCACAGAAATAAAAATTAGTGAAAACAAAAAAATAATTTTTAATCTTCTTTATAATAAAAACAAATCTATTGAAAAAAAAATTAAAATTGAACAACTAAGAAAAGAAGTAGGCAAATCTTAAGTGGTGCCCCCACACGGACTCGAACCGCGGACCTACTGATTACAAATCAGTTGCTCTACCAGCTGAGCTATAGGGGCATGGAATGTTTTTTAATCTGAATTTAAATAAGATCAAGTTATTTTTTACTGGTATTTATTTGATGAAATACAATAGCTGCGCTATTTGACAGATTTAGACTTTCTATTTTGTTATTTATTTCAATTTTTATAATGAAGTCTAGATACTTTTCAGTGTGTTTTTTCATTCCATATCCTTCAGATCCAAAAACTAATACATTATTTCCCTCCCATTTTACGTCTGTGAGATCTTTATCACCTGAAATATCTAAACCATAAACCCAAAAATTTTTTTCTCTTAAAGATTTTAATGTAGAATTTATATTTGAAACTACAAAAATATTTAAATGTTCAATACTCCCACTTGCAGCTTTATACATAAGTTTGCTAGTTTCAGGATAGTCTCTTTCCCTAACTATCATTCCGTCAATGTTAAATGCGCTTGCACTTCTTATAATAGAACCAATATTTCTTGGATCAGTTGCGCCTGCAAGGCATACAAGGTTTAATTTTTCTTTATTTTTTATAAATTCTTTAAGATCTCTATTTTCTAATTTTTCAACTTCAGCAACAAAACCCTGATGTAAAATGTTTTCATTTCTGCAATAATTGTCCAATTCTTTTTTTGTTTTGTAAAAAATTTTTAAATCTTTAAGAAGGTTATTATTCGGACTTTCTCTGTGAATAGTTTTTTTACTTTCTTCTGTTAAAAAAATTTTAACAACTTTTCTCTTATTATTTTTAAGAGCTTCAATAACAGGGTGTTTTCCAACAATAAAATATGATGATTTATTCATTTTGTTCTTATTTTACACGTTTTTTGATAGATTTTACCATAAATTCTAATATTGCAATTATAAGATAAAAATATATAAACCGCCTGTTGTTTAACCTTTATTAAACATGTGGACACTCTTCCATTGAGATATGGGAGGGGTACCAAAGCGGTCAAATGGGGCGGGCTGTAAACCCGTTGACTTCGGTCTTCGAAGGTTCGAATCCTTCCCCCTCCACCATTTAATATTGTTAAACAGGAGTGAACACTTGGGTTTGCGGGTGTAGTTCAGTGGTAGAACACTAGCCTTCCAAGCTGGTTGCGTGGGTTCGATTCCCATCACCCGCTCCAAATGTAAAAAAAAAATTATAAGTGAGGTAAAAAATATAATGTCTAAAGAAAAGTTTAATAGAACGAAGCCACATTGTAACATTGGTACAATTGGACACGTCGACCATGGTAAAACAACTCTTACAGCTGCAATTACAAAAGTATTGTCAGAAACTGGAGGAGCGCAATTTACTGCATATGATCAAATAGATAAAGCACCAGAGGAAAAAGAAAGAGGAATTACAATTTCTACTGCTCACGTTGAATATGAGACAGAGAAAAGACATTATGCCCACGTAGATTGCCCAGGTCACGCTGACTATGTAAAAAATATGATTACAGGTGCAGCACAAATGGATGGAGCAATATTAGTAGTTAACGCTGCAGATGGTCCGATGCCTCAAACAAGAGAACATATTCTTCTTGCAAGACAAGTTGGAGTTCCTGCGATCGTTGTTTATTTAAACAAAGTTGATCAAGTTGATGACAAAGAGATGATCGACTTAGTTGAAGAAGAAATAAAAGAATTGTTAACTTCTTACAAATTTCCAGGAGACAAAACTCCAATTATAAAAGGTTCAGCTCTAGCGGCCGTTGAAGGAAAAGATGATGAGATTGGCAAAAACTCAATTACAGAATTAATGAAGGCAGTTGATGAGTTTATTCCTCAGCCCGACAGACCAAAAGATAAACCTTTCTTAATGCCAGTTGAAGATGTTTTTTCAATTTCTGGAAGAGGTACAGTTGTTACCGGAAGAGTTGAGTCTGGTGTTGTAAAAACTGGAGAAGAAATAGAAATAGTTGGTATTAGAGAAACTAAAAAATCAGTATGTACTGGTGTAGAAATGTTTAGAAAAATTTTGGATACTGGTGAAGCTGGAGATAATATTGGAGCTCTTTTAAGAGGTGTGGAAAGAGAAGATGTTGAAAGAGGTCAAGTTCTTTGCAAACCTGGTTCAATTACTCCACATACTAAATTTGAAGCTCAGGCTTATGTGCTAAAAAAAGAAGAAGGTGGAAGACATACACCATTCTTTACAAAGTACAGACCTCAGTTTTATTTTAGAACTACAGATGTTACCGGTGAAGTAGAATTACCATCGGGTACTGAAATGGTTATGCCAGGTGACGATGCTAAATTTACTGTTAAACTAATCACTCCGATTGCAATGAATGAAAAATTAAATTTTGCTATTAGAGAAGGTGGTAGAACAGTAGGAGCTGGAGTAGTAACTAAAATTATAGAGTAAAACTCCATAGGAGTGTAGCTCAATTGGTAGAGCGCCGGTCTCCAAAACCGGAGGTTGGGGGTTCGATTCCCTCCGCTCCTGCCATTAAAGTTATATAGAATTTATGAAAAACCCTTTAAAATTTTTTCAAGAAGTTAAAAACGAGGCTTTTAAAGTATCTTGGCCAACTTCAAAAGAAACAATCCAAGGTTCATTAATGGTTGCAGCTATGGCAATTATTGCATCTTTATTTTTTTTATTCTTGGATCAAATTTTAAAGTTCTTTCTA
>CACLIZ010000030.1 GCA_902607115.1 uncultured Pelagibacteraceae bacterium
ATTATCTGGTTTCCCGGCCCTCAAAGCTACACAGGCGAAGATATGGCAGAAATTCATATTCATGGAGGCAAAGCTGTAATTCAAGCTCTTCATAGCTCGATTTCAAATATAAAAAATTGCCGACTAGCTGAACCTGGTGAATTTACAAAGCTCGCATTCCAAAATGGAAAAATAAACTTGTTAAAAGCTGAGAGTATAGCAGATTTGATTTCAGCTGAGACAGAAATTCAAAGATTACAAGCAGTAAAAATTATGGAAGGCAAATCATCTGACAAGTTTAATGATTTAAGAGATAAATTATTAAAAACTTTATCATTTATTGAAGCAAAAATAGATTTCCCAGATGAAGATTTGCCAAATGATATTTTAAATCAAATCAAAACTAATTCTATTGAAGTTTTAAATGATATTGAAAAAATTTTAAATGATCAAAAAGTTGGTGAAATAATACGAGAAGGATTTAAAATTGCTATTGTTGGTCCAACTAATGCAGGTAAATCAAGTCTATTAAATAATTTATCAAATAGAGAAGCGGCTATTGTTTCCGAAACTGATGGAACAACAAGAGATGTAATCGAAACACATTTAAACCTTGATGGCTATCCAGTAATTTTATCTGATACTGCTGGTATAAGAGAATCGAAAGATGAAATCGAAAAAAAAGGTATTAAGTTATCACTAAATACAGCTGAAAATGCTGATCTTAAATTAGTTGTTGTAGACGCAAAAAGTGTTGATTTAAGCGGTGTTTTGACTGATTTTTTAAAAGAAGACTCAATTCTCGTTATAAATAAATCTGATTTAGTTAAAAATAAATTAAATAAATCAGCTATTAAGCATGATCATGTTTTAATTTCATTAAAGGACAATACTAATGTTGATAAATTAATTTATAAAATAAAAGATAAAATAAAAAATAATTTTATTTCAGATAAAGATATTTTAATTACAAGAGAAAGGCATCGACATCATTTGGAACAGTGCGTAAGTCATTTGAAAAATTTTAATAATAAACATGAACTAAACGATTTTGATAAAGCCGCTGAGGATTTACGTTTAGCTACTCGTCATCTAGGGATGATAGTTGGAAAAGTTGATGTAGAGGAGTTATTAGGTAGTATTTTCAACGATTTTTGTATTGGAAAATAATACCTATTTTCCTTGTTTTTTCGACCCTTTTTAGCAATTTTCGTTGATAAATATGGCTTATTTAATTAAATAACTGAAATCTTGTAAATATTTAAATCGGTTATAAATTTAAGACATGATAAATGAATTAAAATTTGATGTTGTAGTTATAGGTGGTGGACATGCAGGTTGTGAAGCTGCAGCAGCATCTGCTAGACTTGGTGTCAATACAGCATTGATCACACATAAGTTCGAAACAATTGGAGAAATGTCATGTAACCCAGCAATAGGTGGTCTTGGCAAAGGGCATCTAGTAAGAGAAATAGATGCACTAGATGGAGTAATGGGTGACATTGCAGATAAGTCCGGTATTCAATTTAGGTTACTAAATAGAAGTAGAGGTCCCGCAGTCAGGGGACCAAGAACTCAAAGTGATAGATCATTATATAAAAAATTTATGCAAGAAAAGCTTGTAAACTACTGTAATTTAAGCATAATTTCAGATCCTGTAATATCTTTTATATTTGAAAAAAACCTTATAAATGGTGTAATAACTCAACAAGGAAAAAAAATTAGAACTACCAAGCTTATATTAACAACTGGCACTTTTTTGAATGGTGTTATACACATTGGTGATACACAAACTCCAGCTGGAAGGTATAATGAGAAACCAACAACTGGCTTAAGTGAGCAATTAAAAAAATTAAAATTTAAGATAGGTCGTCTTAAAACTGGAACTCCTCCTAGACTGGATTCAAGAACTATAAATTATACAAATCTAGAGGAACAGTTCGCAGATAGAGATCCTTATTTTTTTTCTTTTTTAACATCAAAAAATTTCAACAAACAAGTATCATGTAGAGTTACATATACAAACGAAGCGGTTCATAAGATCATATCAAAAAATCTGAATAAGAGTGCCATGTACTCAGGAAACATAAAAAGTGTGGGACCCAGATATTGTCCATCAATTGAGGATAAAATTGTTAAATTTTCAGATAAACAAAGACATCAGATATTCCTTGAGCCCGAAGGACTGAAAGATTACACTATTTACCCTAATGGAATATCAACTTCACTACCAAATGAAATACAGCAAGAAATATGTAGTAAAATCAACGGTTTAGAGAACGTAAGAATAATAAGGCCTGGATATGCTATAGAATATGACTTTGTAGATCCTAGAGAACTATTTTTAACTCTAGAAACTAAAAAAATAAAGAACTTATACATGGCAGGACAGATTAATGGAACCACAGGTTATGAAGAGGCAGCTGCACAAGGTCTTATTGCCGGCATAAATGCAGCTTTATCAGTTAAGCGTTCAGAGCCATTCATATTGAATCGATCCGAGGCGTACATAGGAGTTATGATAGATGATTTAGTTACAAAAGGAGTGGCCGAGCCTTATAGAATGTTTACTTCAAGAGCTGAATTCCGATTAAGCCTAAGAGCAGACAACGCAGATCTTAGGTTAACTCAGAAAGGTATTGAAATTGGACTTATAAGTGAAGGAAGATATCTATTATTCAAGGAAAAGTTATATAAACTTAAAAAGGCTGAAAAATACATGAATGAACTTGAAATAAGTCCATCAAAAGCTTCTAAATTTAGTATAAATATTGCAAAGGATGGCGTTCTCAGAAGTGCCAATCAAATATTAAGCCAAAAAGGTGTTAATATGGATAAAATAAGAGAAATTTGGCCTAAAATACCTGTATTTTCCAAAGAAATCGATGATCAAATTGAAATAAATGCCCATTATAAAGGATATTTATCTAAGCAAAAAGCCGATATATTGGCATTTAAAAGGGATGAAAATTTAATAATACCGGATAATATTAATTATGATGATTTATCAGGCTTATCTAATGAAGTTAAAACAAAATTTATGGAAATTAAGCCAAAAACGCTAGGTCAAGCCTTAAGAATTGATGGAATTACCCCCGCAGCAGTATATATTTTGTTGTCTCATGTGAAAAGAAGGTCTATTAAGCATATAGCTTGATTGATTCGAATATTTTAAATTATTCCTGTTTAGAACCTCTAAATGTTTCACGTGAAACATTTCCTGATCTAGAGAAGTTTAGAGAGATAATAATCGAAAAAAATAAAGATATTAACCTTATAAGCAAGCAAACAGAGAAAGTTTCTAAAGAAAGGCATATAATTGATAGTGCGCAAATAATTGATTTTATTGATATAAATAGATCCACATGCACCGATCTAGGTTCCGGTTCTGGACTCCCAGGAATAGTTTTAGCTATTATAATGAAATACAAAAAATCAGATATGAAGTTCAAACTTTATGAAAAAAGTTTTCATAAAAGCAATTTCTTAAAAGATGTGTCGAGTAAATTAGATTTAAATGTAGAAGTTTTACAAAAAGATATTTTCGAAGAAAAAAATCTGGAGACAGACATTATAGTAGCAAGAGCCTTCAAGCCTCTGCCAGTTGTTATAAATCTCATTCATAATAATTTTAAATATTTTAGAGAAGTAATTTTGTTTTTAGGAAAAAATGGAAAAGAGGTTTTACAAAAGGTTTTGATGGAATGGGAATTTGAGTATGAAGAAAAAAAAAGTATTACAAATAAAGACTCAACCATAATAAAAATAAAAGAAATTAAAAAAAAATGACACAAAAAATTATTTCAATAATTAATCAAAAAGGTGGCGTCGGAAAAACTACCACTGTAATAAATTTGGCAGCAGGTTTGAGCTTGCTAGGAAAAAAAGTTTTAGTAATTGATCTAGATCCACAAGGTAATGCAACAACCGGGCTTGGATTATCTAATTTAGAAAATTCTGAAAAATCAATTTACAACGTTTTAAATGGAACAAAAAAAATATCTGAGGTAATTGAGAAAACTAAATTTGAAAATTTAGATCTTATAACCTCAAACGTAGATTTGTCAGGTTTAGAGGTTGAAACCGCCGGAGACAGTAGAAGAGCGTTTATTTTGAAGGAGCAAATAATGGCGTATTTAAACGATTCTAGAGGAATATATAGCCATATATTGATTGATTGCCCTCCATCATTGAGTTTACTAACAATCATGGCACTAGTGGGTTCTGACTCACTTTTAGTGCCCTTACAAACGGAATTTTTTGCATTAGAAGGTTTAACTCAACTTATGAAAACCATTGAGAGAATTAAAAATAATTTAAATGCCGACCTTTCAATCAGAGGAATACTTTTAACAATGTATGATAAAAGGAATAAGCTCTCTGGAGAGGTTGAAAAAGAGGCAAGAGATTATTTTAAAGAAAAAGTGTATCAGACAGTCGTCCCGAGAAATGTGAGACTGTCCGAAGCGCCTTCTCATGGAATGCCAGTCTTATTTTATGATAAATCGTGCCATGGAAGCAAATCCTATTTTAATTTCACAGAAGAATTTATTAATCAAGAAAAAATAATGGAGAGTGCAGCATGACAGATGCTTTTAAATTAAAAAAGGGTTTAGGAAGAGGCTTATCATCTTTGATAGGAGATGTTAGTGCAACGAATAAATCAAATAAAGTTTCAATAAGTTCAATTGTAGTAAATAAACTTCAACCAAGAAAAAATTTTAACAAAGAACAAATGGAGGAATTAACAAATTCTATTAAGGAGAGAGGAATCATCCAACCAATAATTGTTAGAAAAAAATCTGACAAATATGAAATTGTAGCAGGAGAAAGAAGATGGCAAGCGGCTCAACACGCTGGTCTTCATGAAGTTCCTATTGTTGAAATAGAAGCAGATGATTTAAAGTCTCTAGAGTTTGCGATTGTTGAAAATGTCCAAAGAGATGATCTTAATCCAATTGAGGAAGCTAATGGTTACAGGAGACTTATAGATGAATTTCAATATGATCAGGATAAAGTTGCAAAATTTATTGGGAAAAGTAGAACACATATAACAAATTGTTTAAGGTTATTAACTTTACCAACCGAAGTTATTAAATTGATAGAAGATAAAAAATTATCCCAAGGTCATGGCAAAATAATTGTTGGTTTGGAAAATTCATATCAGATAGCAAAAAAAATTGCTGAAAAGAAATTGTCTGTTAGACAGGCTGAAAATTTAGTTAGAATTTATAAGTCTTCAAAAAAATTTAAAGTGATCACAAATGACACCAATATTAAATCTTTGGAAAATAGCCTTCAGGAAAAGACAGGTCTACGAACCAAAATTCATCATAAGAAAAATAATAAAGGAATCCTATCTTTTGAATACAATAATACAGATCAACTTGATAGGTTGGTGATGGTCATTAAAGCTAATTATTAGTTTTGTTAGAAGTATTTAATATAAAATCAAATATTAAATTATTAGATAGATCGTAGTTTTTTTTAAAGTTTATTTCAAGTTTAGTAATTTCGTTAAGAAGGCTATAAATATTTTTAGATGACCAAGTTTCCATTTGTTTTTGGACTATTTCTTTATCCTTCCAAAAAACAGGAGGTCTATAGTTATTTATTGTATCTTTTATATTGCCGGTTTGAATAAATAATTTTTTCAATTCTATCAATCTTTTTAACCTAGAAAGAAAGGATCTAATTAAAATAATCGAATCATTT
>CACLIZ010000031.1 GCA_902607115.1 uncultured Pelagibacteraceae bacterium
TAAAAAAAAATACAGCGCCTGCAATTTTATCTTCAGCTCTAATTAGAGATATACCCTCAAATCAACCATTAATTTATTTTGCTGCTGATCATTTAATTGAAAAATCAAATGTTTTAAATAAATCTATCAGTAAAAATAAATTAAATTTAGATGATAAAAATGTATTTATATTTGGAATAAAACCATCAGCTCCCTCAAGTGAATATGGTTATTTTTTAACAAAAAAAATTAAAAAAAATGTAAATAAAGTAACTAAATTTATTGAAAAACCAAATCTTGCTAGAGCTAAACAAATTATAAAAAAGAAAGGTTATTGGAACTCTGGAATTTTTTATATAAGAAAAGACTCAATCATTAATAATTTTAAGAAATACCAAAACAAAACTTATAGAAGCTGTTTAAATGCAGTTAAAAAAGCAAAATATAGAAATAATACTTATTATTTAAATAAAAGATCTTTTAATAAATCAGTAGAAAAATCATTTGATTATGCAATTCTTGAAAAAACAAAGAGAATTAATGCAATAAAGTTAGACATACCATGGTCAGATCTAGGTAGCTGGAGAGAAATTTCTAAGATTTATAAAAAAAACAAGGCAAAATACTTTAAAAAGAAAAATGTTTATTACAGGCCATGGGGCAAATATGTTAATTTATTTGAGGGTAAAAACTTTCTTGTAAAAGAGCTTACAGTTAATGCAAAATCATCAATTAGTTTACAAAAGCATTTTCACAGATCTGAACACTGGATGATTACACATGGAAAACCTGAAATAACAATTAATAAGCAAAAATTCTTTAAAAAGCCTGATGAATCAGTTTTTATACCTACAGGCGCTATACATAGAATTGAAAACCAATTTAAAAAACCAGTAAAAATAATTGAAATTCAAACAGGAAAAATTTTAAAAGAAAGTGATATCATTCGCTTTAAAGATGTTTACGGAAGGGTAAATTAAATTTATGAAAACAATCAGTTTAACACTAGAAGAAATATTTAATTTGGCAAAAAAAACACTTTTAACTAACGGATGTGATGAAGAGACTTCAAATATTTTATCTGATCTAATTATGAAAGCAGAGAGAGATGGATCTTTATCTCACGGATTATTCAGACTTCCCGCTTATGTTTCTGGATTGAAGAGTGGTAAAATTAATGGAAAAGCAAGGCCAAACATAAAAAAAATTTCTTCGGGCATAATTAAAATAGATGGAAATAACTGTTTAGCACCAATGGTTCTAAATAAAGGTATTCCAGAATTAGTTAAAGCTGCAAAAGATTCTGGTGTAGCTGTACTTGCAATTACAAATTCACATCATATGGCTGCACTTTGGCCTGAAACTGAAGCAATAGCCGAAAAAGGTTTAGTAGCTTTCGCATGCACATCATACAAACCAGCAGTAGCTCCAGCAGGATCAATTAAACCATTATTTGGAACAAACCCAATTTCATTCGCATGGCCAAGAAAAGATAACACCCCAGTGGTTTATGATATGGCAACAGCATCTATGGCAATGGGAGAAGTTCAAGTTGCTAAAAGAGAAGGTCACGAAGTTCCACTTGGAACTGGATTATCAAAAGATGGAAAACAAACAACTGACCCTTCAGAAATAGCAGATGGAGGTGTCTTACTACCTTTTGGTGGTTACAAAGGTTCAGCAATTGCAATGATGGTTGAATTAATGGCGGGTGCATTAGTGGGTGATAATTTCAGTTTTGAAACAGCCGCTAAAGATAACAATGATGGTGGTCCACCCAGTGGCGGTGAATTCATTTTAGCAATCTCACCAGATAAAACTGCAGAAACTAATTGGCAAGAACATGCAGATAAATTTTTTGAAAAAATGAAATTAACGGGTGAAGTAAGATTACCTGGTGAAAGAAGACATAAAAATAGGCTAGATAAAGGGCCCAGAAATATTAATGAAGAGCTAGTAAATAAAATTAAATCCTTAAGTTAATTTAATTTCAATCGGAGTGTGATCTGAGGGTTTTTCGCGACCTCTTGGATCTTTATTTATATTTATAAATTTGATCTGATTGATTAAAGAATTTGAAACTAAAAAATGGTCAATTCTCATACCATTATTTTTTTGCCAAGCTCCTCTCATGTAATCCCAGAAGGTATAACCTTCTTTTGTCGCATTAAAATATCTATAAACATCAATAAATCCTAGGTTGATGAATTCTCTATATTTTTTTCTGATTTCTAGTCTAAACAAGGCATCATCCTCAAAGCTTTTGGGATTATAAACATCTTCAGCTGCAGGAATAATGTTAAAATCACCACCAAGAATGATATTAGGATTTTTATTATATAATGACTTTAATTGTTTCATTAATTTATCTAACCATTTTTTTTTGTAATAATATTTCTCTGTATCAACTGGATTACCATTTGGGGTATAAATATTTATTAATTGAATATTTTTTTTCTTATATTGAATTTCAGCAGAAATAATTCTTGATTGTTTTAAACTATCGTTAATCAAGTCTGTTTTAACGTTTTTTAATTTATCTTTAGAAATAATAGCTACACCATTATAGCTTTTTTGGCCAAATACATAACTTTGAAAACCCATAGAAGAAAAATCATCATAGGGAAAATTTACTTCTTCAGTTTTGATTTCCTGCATCATCAAGATATCCGGTTTATACTTAAGGAGGTAGCTTTTGATATTTTCTATACGTGCACGTACAGAATTTACATTCCATGATGAAATAAACATTAAAGAGAGAAAGAAACACCACAACCACAAGAAGACTTACTTTGTGGATTGGTTATCTTAAATTGTGCACCAATTAACTCCGAAACATAATCAACTTCTGACCCTTTTAAAAGGTCGGCAGAAGTTTTATCAATTAATATATTTTCAAAGCTCAAGTCATCATCTGCTTTGGATTTATCAAATGTAAATTCATACTGAAAACCGGAACAGCCGCCACCTTTAATGGCGATTCTAAAAAAAGACCCCTTATCTTTTTCAGACAATAGTGTATTGATCTTTTTTAGTGCTTTATCAGTAAATTTAATTTCTTTTATCATAATTGATCACTGGTAATAGTAATATAATACTAAATATTTTATTTTAAAGTATGAAAAAATACTCAAAGATTGGTCTATTTAAAAGCAAAGGAAGAATTTATAAAGAATCTTTATCAAAATACAGAACTCCTTTTCAAAGAGATAGAGACCGCATCATTCACAGCGCTTCTTTTAGAAGATTAAAACATAAAACCCAGGTATTTGTTAATACAGAAGGAGATCATTATCGAACTCGAATAACTCATTCTATGGAGGTTGCTCAAATTGCAAGATCAATAGCTAGATATCTTAATCTAAACGAAGACTTATCAGAAACTTTAAGTCTTGCTCATGATTTAGGTCATACTCCATTTGGACATGCGGGCGAAGAATCTTTAAATGAATCAATGGATAGCCATGGAGGGTTTGATCATAATTTACAAACATTAAGAACCGTTATGTTTTTGGAAAATAAATATTTAAAATTTAGTGGACTAAATCTTTCAATCGAAACTTTGGAAGGGCTTTTGAAACATAACGGCCCCGTAGTTGATTTGGATTCAGTTGATAATTTAATTGGGATTAAAAAGTTTAAAAATATGATTAATTTTAATACCTACCCATCACTAGAGGCTCAAATTTCAGCAATATCCGATGATATTGCTTATAATAATCATGATATTCAAGATGGGATAAATGCAAATTTGTTTAAACTTGAGGAGTTGATTGAAATTAATTTTTTTAGAGATATTTATAAAAAATATAAAAACAAAATTAATAAACAAAATTATAAAATTGCCACTTATCAAATTATAAGAGACTCTATAGATTTAATGATAAAGGATTTAATAAATAGCACAAAAAATAATTTAATTTATAATAAAATTAAATCATTAAAAGATATCAATAAAACACGTTTTTTAATGGTTGATTTTTCTGATAAAATTAAAAACTCAGAAAATGAGATAAGATATTTTTTAAAAACAAAAATGTACAACAATAAATATGTTTTAGCAAAAAATAACAAAGGCAAATCAATTATTAAAAAATTATTTAATAAGATAAAACAAAACCCAAAGAAATTTATTTCAAAAGATCAACTTTCTACAAATAAATATAGAGCAATTTCAGATTTTATATCAGGGATGACTGATCGATATGCAATTAATCTTTATAATAATATTAAATGAATATTTTTGAACAATACCTTGATAAGATAAAGAAAATTCTATTAGATCTATCTAAAAATGGTGAATTAATTTTGCCTGATAAGCTGGATGGGATTAATGCTGAAATACCACCGTCAAAATTTAACTGTGACATTTCAACAAATGTTGCAATGTTTTTATCGAAAATAAATAAAAAATCTCCAACAGATCTAGCTGAAACTTTAGCTGAAGTTATAAAAAAAAGCGATAAACTAATTGATAATATATCAATAGTTAAACCTGGTTTTATTAATATTAAATTCAAACCAATTTTCTGGACTAATTTTATTGAAGATATTATTAAAAATTATAAAACTTTTGGGATTAACAACAAAGAGAAAAAAAAAAATTATCTAGTAGAATTTGTATCAGCTAATCCCACTGGACCTTTACATGTCGGTCATTGTAGAGGAGCTATTTTAGGGGATGTTATTTCTAATATTTTATTATTTAATAAACATAAAGTTACAAAAGAATATTATGTAAATGATTATGGTAATCAGATTATAAATTTTACTAAATCAGTTTATTTTAGAATTAGAGAAATTGAATACAACGAACCTTTCCCTATTGATAATAAAGATTTATATCCAGGCGATTATTTAATTGTTTTTGCTCGAAATATCATCAATTCAAATATTAAAATTGATTTCAAAAATTTTGAAAATATTTCAGAAAAGTTAACAGTATTATCAATTGATGAAGCATTAAAATTAATTAAAAAAAACCTCAAAACTCTTGGTATTAATCATAATAACTTTGTTAGTGAAAAAAAAATAGTTTTAAATCAGGAAGTTGATAAAGTTATTGAGTATCTCAAAAAAAATAAATTTGTTTATAAAGGTAAGATTAAAGCACCTGCTGGTGAAAATAATGAAAAATGGAAAGAAAGAGAGCAATTACTTTTTAAATCTACTGATTTTGGTGACGATAAAGATAGAGCGTTACAAAAATCAAATGGTGACTGGACTTATTTTGCTAGTGATGTTGCCTATCATAAAAATAAATTAGATAGAAAGTTTGATTATTTAATTAATATTTTGGGAGCTGATCACTCAGGATATATAAAAAGAATTTCAGCGTCCGTTGAAGCTTTATCAAATTCAAAAGGAAAAATAATTTGTAAAGTTAGTCAATTAGTTAAACTTATAAAAGATAAAAAACCTTTTAAAATGTCCAAAAGAAAGGGAGATTATATAACTTTAGATGATTTAATTAACGAAGTAGGAAAAGATGCCACAAGATTTATTATGTTGAACAGAAGTAGCGACGTAGAATTAGATTTTGATTTTGATAATGTCATTGA
>CACLIZ010000032.1 GCA_902607115.1 uncultured Pelagibacteraceae bacterium
TGAGTATTACCGATAAGACTGATGAAGAAATAATAAAAATTGCCGAACCAATTTGGGCTAATCTAGTAAGATCATCAAATATAAAAGACTATGGCGGCTTTACTAAAGACTTGTCATCACAGATGCTTTACGGAGCTAATGAAGTGGAGCTTGGCAAGCAATGGGCTAACAATGAACTTATATCCACATTGTCAGAGGGCTGCAGGGCATTTGGCTGTATTAGAAGAGGTTTGTATGTCACGATACTATATAAACAGACTAGCACTAAGATTCCAGGAGAGTTTTTAGGTCGACTAGTCCTAGGTGATGAGGGAGATCAAGTTAAAGTTTTTGGGGCTACAATTTTTTAGAAATTTATAAAAAAAAACTTGCAAAGTTCTAGAATTTTGTTATCTGCGATTAGTGAGTTCATTTATTTTAAGAAATACTAAAAGAATATCTAAAGTATTGCCAAAAACTTTCGTATCAAATCATTTAAAAGAAATTCTTTTCTTTAGCCTAGGCATGTATTGGGCTGTAATTCTATTTAGTACTTTCTTTCGTATCTAACATCAAATAGTTGACAATTATTAATCAGAGGAGTACCAAGTGATTATTAAGTCTTATGGAATATTTTCTTCCAATTGCTCAAGTTGAAATAAACATTATCTCTATATTTATCCTAAGTTTAGTTGTTGGAGTCCTTTCTGGTCTATTTGGTGTAGGTGGTGGTTTTTTAATGACTCCTTTCTTAATCTTTCTAGGTATTCCCCCAGCTTATGCAGTTCCAAATGAAGCTAGTAATATTTTAGGAACATCAGTCTCAGGATCTACTACGCATTATTTAAAAGGAACTTTGGATTATAAAATGGGATTTATGATTGTTATTGGTGGAACATTTGGAACTTTATTAGGAATACTAACTTTTACTTATTTAAAAGATATTGGAAAAATTAATGAAGTTATCTCATTGGCTTATATGTATGTATTAGCAATACTTGGAACATTTATGTTAATTCAAGGTGTTTCAGAGATGGATAAAGCACGAAAGAAAATAGTTGTTAGGAAAAAATTACATGTTCATTATTGGATACATGGACTTCCATTTAGAATGAGATTCAAAAAATCTAAAGTTTATGAAAGCATTTTTACACCTATTATTATAGGAATGATTGTTGGATATATAGCGGCAATTATGGGAGTTGGTGGTGCTTTTATATTAGTTCCTGCAATGATTTATATCATTGGCATGCCTACTAAATTAATTCCTGGCACATCTTTATTTGTCACTATTTTTGTTAGTGCAATTGTAACATTATTACATGCATTTAATTATGGAACTATAGATTTAGTTTTAGTCACAATACTAATTTTAGGTTCTATCGTAGGTGTACAAGTTGGACAAAAAATTGGAGAAAAAATAGATAGCTCTCAATTTAAAACGATATTAGCTTTATTAATTCTCTGCATAGGTATTGCAATTGCATATGATACTTTTATCAAAGAAGACCAAATTATTTTAGCTGCAGACAATGGTATTCAAGCTCTAGGCAATATAGCTAAATTTATTTTAGAATATTCTAAAGATATGCCAGTATTTTATGGGTTAACATCTGTAGTTCTTGCGGTTATTTTAGGAGTTGGAGCTGCAGGCGTTAGAAGAGTGATATCTAATTGGAATAAAAAAAGAATAGCCAGACTTCAAGCTTCAAAATAAATTAAGCACTTCTATAAAGCTTAGTCATAACAAATTCTCTATGTCCCAAAGCTTCTGCGCAAGTAAATCTACCATTTGCAACTCTTAAAGTTGCTTTAATTAATTCATCACCCGCTTGATCTAAATTCATTTGTCTCGAAAGTATTTTTGATACATCAACATCAATATGTTCTTTCATTTTAACAGCTGTAAGTGGATTAGCTGTTAGTTTAATTACTGGTTCTATAGGATTTCCAATAATATTTCCTTGACCAGTGGGAAATAAATGAATGTTAAAACCACCAGCCGCCTGAAGTGTTACGCATTCTGCTGCTGCAGATGATGTATCCATAAAATAAAGACCAGGACCTCTCGTAGGCTCTTCAGCGGGAGTCAAAACATCGATAAATTGTCTTGATCCAATTTTTTGAAAATTTCCAAATGCCTTTTCTTCAATTGTAGTTAACCCACCAGCTATATTTCCTGCAGTTGGCTGACTTTCCGAAAGGTCATCAGTTGCTTCTTTTAAAATAAAATCATTATAATCATTCCAAGTTTTCATAAATTTATCTTGTGCTTCTTTTGTTTTTCCTCTTTTAGCACAAACACTTTCAGCACCTGTTAATTCTGAAGTTTCACCAAAACATAAATGTACCCCTAATGGTTCCAATTTATCCATTAAATTTCCAACTGTTGGATTTGAAGCTAAACCTGAAGTAGTATCAGATTCTCCACACTTAACTGAAATCCATAAATCACTAACCGGACATTCTTCTCTTTGTTTTTCTGATGCCCAAATAGAAAACTCTTGAGCTTTTTTTGATGCTTTCATTATAGTTTCAATATCTCCAGCTCCTTCAATGCTAAATCCTTCTACAGGTTTGCCAGTCTTTGCTACTTCATCAACAATTCTTTTTGTCCACTTAGGTTCAATCCCAATTATAATGGCTGCTGCAACATTTGGATTTTTTGCAGTACCAATCATAGTTTTAAAATGTAACTCTAAGTCAGCGCCAAACTGTAATCTTCCGTATGAATGAGGAAGTGCAATAGTACCTTTAATATTGTTTGACACAGCTTCTGCACAAGCATTCGATATATCATCTACAGGTAAAATTATTACATGGTTTCTTGTTCCTACTCTTCCATTTTCTCTTTTATAACCTAAAAAACTCTTTGGAATTTCCATCTAAATTACCATTTCTTTGTTTTAACATTATGAACATGAACATGTTCACCTTTTTTGACTGCTTTAACTACTTTTCCAATATCATGACCATATTTAATAATAGTGTCACCCTCATTTAAATCTACCAAAGCTAATTTGTGGCCTAATGGAACTTCATTTTTAGCTTCTACTGTTGCTGACTCATCACCTTCCATTATCCAACAATTACAAGTTTGATTTGGTGCGACTTTTTCAATTACAACAACTCCTACATTGTCTTTTTTATCATGTATAATAATATCCGTGCTTGCCATTTTTTGAATTCTATATAGAAAAAATATCATTTATATATTATTAATTCAATTGCAAGATATTTTTTAAAAAGGACTAACTATGACTAAAATGACTACTGAAGAAGCTTTTGTAAAAGTTCTTCAATCACACGGAATAGAGCACGCATTTGGAATTATTGGATCTGCTTTCATGCCAATTTCAGATTTATTTCCTAAAGCAGGAATTACATTTTGGGATGTTGCCCATGAAACAAATGGAGGTTTAATAGCCGACGGTTACACAAGATCAACGGGAAAAATGTCAATGGTTATAGCCCAGAATGGTCCAGGTATTACAGGACTTGTTACTCCAATTAAAACAGCTTATTGGAATCATACACCTTTACTTTTAGTAACACCACAAGCTGCGAACAAAACAATAGGACAAGGTGGTTTTCAGGAAGTAGAACAAATGAATTTATTTAAAGATATGGTTTGTTATCAGGAAGAAGTTAGAGATCCATCGAGAATGGCCGAGGTGTTAAATAGGGTTATAGAAAAAGCTTACAGAGGTTCAGCTCCTGCTCAAATAAATGTTCCCAGAGATTTTTGGACTCAAGTAATAGATACCGAACTTCCACCAATAGTAAGATTTGAAAGACAAGGTGGAGGAAAAGAAGCAATTGCAAATGCAGCAAAATATTTATCAGATGCAAAATTCCCAGTAATTTTATCTGGAGCTGGAGTTGTAATTGGAGATGCAATTGAAGAAACAAAAAAACTTGCAGAAAAATTAGACTCGCCTGTTTGTAGCGGCTATCAACATAATGACAGTTTTCCAGGAAGTCACCCATTATCTGTTGGACCATTAGGGTACAATGGATCCAAAGCTGCCATGGAACTAATTTCAAAAGCCGATGTAGTTTTAGCCTTAGGTACAAGATTAAATCCATTTTCGACTCTCCCAGGATATGGGATTGATTACTGGCCAAAAAGTGCAAAAATAATTCAAGTAGATATGAACCCAGACAGAATTGGGTTAACAAAAAAAGTTACAGTTGGAATTTGTGGTGATGCAAAAATGGTTGCATCACAACTATTATCTAAATTATCTTCTAATGCTGGAGATACAAATAGAAAAGAAAGAAAAAATACTATTCATCAAACTAAATCAGCTTGGCTTCAAACTCTAACAAGTTTAGATCATGAAGATGATGATCCTGGAACAGTTTGGAATAAAGAAGCAAGAGAAAGAGATAAAGATAGAATGTCGCCAAGACAATCTTGGAGAGCAATACAAGTGGCACTACCAGATGAAGTTATTATATCTAGCGATATTGGAAATAATTGTGCAATTGGAAATGCTTATCCAACTTTTGAAAAAGGAAGAAAATATTTAGCGCCAGGTTTATTTGGCCCTTGCGGTTATGGATTTCCTGCAATTTTAGGAGCAAAAATAGGTTGTCCTGATACTCCGGTAGTTGGTTTTGCTGGAGATGGAGCTTTCGGAATAAGCATGAATGAAATGAGTTCGTGTGCAAGAAAGGAGTGGCCTGCAATAACCATGGTCATATTTAGAAACTACCAATGGGGAGCAGAAAAAAGAAATTCTATTTTATGGTTTGATGACAACTTTGTTGGCACAGAACTAGATCCAGAATTAAGTTATGCAAAAGTTGCAGAAGCATGTGGTTTAAAAGGTATTACCGCTAAAACAATGGAAGAAACTAGCAAAGCCATTAAAGAAGGATGTGAAAATCAGAAAAAAGGCATCACAACTTTTGTAGAAGTTATTCTTAACCAAGAATTAGGTGAACCTTTTAGAAGAGATGCAATGAAAAAGCCCGTTAAAGTTGCAGGTATAAAC
>CACLIZ010000033.1 GCA_902607115.1 uncultured Pelagibacteraceae bacterium
TGCAAATGGATATTTATTAATGTTTGGTCCTGAACATGCGGATGAGCAATATAAAGCATTAGAAAATCATAAAGCGTGTGATGCAGGAACGAAAAATATAAAAGGAACTGAACTTTCAAAATATTTTCCTTATGTAAATTCTGATGGAATAGAAACTGCAACTTTCACAGACAATAAAACTGAAGGATGGATTGATCCATTCATGTTCCATGCAGCTTTAAAAAGCAAGGCAATTGAATTAGGAGCTGAATTTATCAAAGGTGAAGTTAAAAGTTTAAGCGAAATTAGTGCAAAAACAATTATCTCAGCCGCAGGTTGTTGGACTAAAGAATTATTAGAAGATATTCCTGTGGTTCCTCAAAAACATACTGTCTTTAGAGTAAAATGCCCAAAACATTTTCCAGAAATGCCATTAACTGGAGATTTAACAACAGGAGTTTATTGGAGACCAGAAGGAAAAGAATATTTAGCCGGTTCACCTATCTCAGTTTTTGATGCAAATGATTTAGAACCCGCATGGAATGATTTTGAAGAACTTGTCTGGCCGGCCCTTGCAAAAAGAATTCCTGCTTTTGAAGAATTAAAATTAACTGGCGGTTGGGCAGGGTATTATGATTGCAATAAACTCGATAATAATGCTGTTGTTGGAAAACATCCTAAATACGATAATGTTTATATGGCAACAGGTTTCACAGGTAGAGGATTAATGCAAGCGCCAGGAATAGGAAGAGCATTAACAGAGTTAATAACTACAGGTTCTTATCAAACTATAGATATAAGTGCTTTTTCTGTAGAGAGAGTTTTAAACAGCGAAGTGAGACACGAACCTTACGTATTATAACTTTTAACCTCGTCTAACCTCAGCTTTATTTTTCTCAGTATCAACTTCAGTTTTAAACATGTTAGAAATTTTTTGAACTTCTACGGATGAAACTTTGTATTCTGCACATTGAGTCTCTTCATCTTTACCATGACCAGTGACCATATTGACCATGTGCTCAGGGAAATGGAAAGTAGTAAATACAATACCTTCTTTAACTTTATCAGTAACTTCAACTTTTAAAGAAACTTCACCTCTTCCAGAATAAAGTCTTGCTACATCACCAGTATTTAAATCTCTATTTTTTGCATCTTTTGGATGAACTAACAGAATATCTTCATCTACAATTTCTATATTATTAGTTCTTCTAGTCATTGTTGCAGCATTGTAGTGTTGCAATACTCTGCTTGTAGTTAATATTAGAGGATAATCTTTTTTATTTTTTTCTACTTCGCTACTTTCTTTCCAATCAAAATATTTAATTCTACCTTTTCCTAATTTAAATTCTTTTTCATGTAGTATTTTTGTATCTGTTCCATCTTCTTTAACTGGCCATTGCAATCCTAATTTTCCAAGTCTTTCTCTAGTTATACCTTTGAAGAAGGGAACAACATCAGCAACTTCAGCCAATACTTCATCGGCATTATATAAATTTTGTTTATAGCCAAGTTTTTGCATCATTTCTGTAACTATAACACCATCTGGCTTTGTTCCTGGAAGAGGCTCAGCAGCCTTGTTAACTCTTTGAACTCTTCTCTCTGTATTTGTAAATGTTCCATCTTTTTCTAAAAAAGTTGTTCCTGGCAAAACTACATCGGCATGTTTCGCAGTTTCACTCATAAATATTTCTTGAACTACCAACAAGTCTAATGCATTCATTGCTTTTACAACGTGAGCACTGTTGGGATCTGTCTGAACTACATCTTCCCCTATAATCCATACAGCTTTTACTTCTTTATTTATTGCTGCATCGAAAATTTCTGGAATCTTTAAACCTGCTTTAGTTGGATGTACTACGCCATATTTTTCAGTATAAAATTCTTGAATTTTTTTATCTGCTACTGGAAAGTAACCAGCTCCTTGGTGTGGCTGGCATCCCATATCAGCTGCCCCTTGAACGTTATTTTGCCCTCTTAGTGGATTAACTCCAACACCTCTTCTACCAATATTTCCAGTTATCATTGCAAGGTCAGCTATTAACATTACTGTTTTGGACCCTTGTTCTTGTTCAGTTACTCCCAATCCATGAAATTCCATAGAATTTTTTGCAGTCGCATAAGCTATAGCGGCCTCTTTTACTTTTTGTTTGTCCACTCCAGCAACTTTAGCTAAATGATCTACGTCTAATTTTTCAATTTCTTTAAGAAAGTTTTCAAAACCTTCTGTTCTACTCAAAATAAAGTCTTCTTTATATAATTTTGATTTTATAATGAAATATAACATCATATTTAAAACTGCTACATTTGTTCCAGGCCTAACCTTAATATGATAATCCGCAAGTTTAGCCAAATCTGTAGTGACTGGGTCGAGTACAATAAGTTTTTTACCTTTCATTACTTGTTGTTTTATTTTTGCTCCAGTAACAGGATGTGCGTTAGTAGGGTTTGCGCCGATAACTAAGAAAAGATCTGCGTGATATATATCTTCGGTTGAATTGGTTGCGGCACCTGTTCCAAATGTTTGTTGCATTCCCCAAGCTGTTGGTGAATGGCAAATTCTTGCACAACAGTCTATGTTGTTTGTTCCAATTGCGGCTCTAATCATTTTTTGAAAAACATAATTTTCTTCATTTGTACATCTAGCTGAAGAAATTCCAGCAACAGCATCTGGCCCATTTTCTTTTACAATTTTATCAAGTTTATCTTTTATATAATCGTAGGCTTCATCCCATGAAGCTTCTTGAAATTTTCCATCTTTTTTGATTAAAGGTGATCTCAATCTATCTTTATGATCATAAAAACCAAAAGCATATCTTCCTTTTATACAAGTATGTCCTGCATTAACTTCAGTTTCTTTTGGAGTATCAATCGAAACTACTTTACCATCTTTTATTGAAGCTTCTAAATTACATCCAACACCACAATAAGAGCAGGTTGTTCTAACCTTTTCATCATAATCTGCAGATTTTGATGCAAACACATCTGAAATTGCATCAGTAGGACATGTGTGTGCGCAAGCACCACAAGATACACATGACGAGTCTCCAAACAGCATATCATTATCTGTTGTGATCCTAGACTCAAATCCTCTTCCACTCATTGTTAAGACAAAAGATCCTTGAATTTCATCGCATGCTCTTACACACCTTCCACAGTTTATACAGTTATCTAAGTTCATTCTCATATAAGAATGGGAAGTATCTTTCGGTATACCTTTATTTTGTTTGGGTTTATTATATCTATGTTCTTTAATTCCAAGATCACTAGCCACATCTTGTAATTCACAATTATTGTTAACTTCGCACGTTCCACATTCCATAGGATGGTCAGTTAAAACTAATTCTACTATATTTTTTCTTAATTTTTTAAGCTCATCGTTGTTTGTAAAAATATGCTGATTTTCTGCTACTGGAGTATGACAAGAAGCTACTATTTTGGTTGGACCATCTTTTTCCAAAGCAACCTCTACTGAGCAAACTCTACATGCACCATATGGTGCCAAATTAGGATCATCACATAAAGTTGGTACTTTTTTTTCACCTAAATAACTTTTTACAAACTTTAAAATCGAGGTATGATTAGACCCTATTTCGTAAGGTTTTCCATCTATAAATGCAATTTTTCTTTTTTCTGAACTCATTAATTTTCTCTTACCATATCATCTTTCATTTCATCACCAAAATACTTTAAGATATTCATAATTGGTGTTGGAATTGCGCCACAAAGGGCACAAAGACATCCTTTTTTCATTGTAATAAGAAGCTCATTTAATAATTTTAGTGGAATTTTAGCAGTTTTATTCTTAACTTGATCAAACATTTCTTTGCCTCTGTACGAACCAAGTCTACCTGGAAAACATTTGCCACATGATTCCTCTGCAGTAAATTCGAAAAGATGGTGTATATAATCAATCATACTGAAATCTTTTGGAATGCTCACAACGCTTGCATGACCAAGCATAAATCCAGCAGTTGTAAATTCTTGAAAGTCCAAATTTAAATTATCTATTTCTTGAATAGGAATAACGCCACCTAAAGGACCTCCAATTTGAAACGCTTTAACGGGTTCTTTTAACCCACCACCAATTTCATAAAATACTTTTTTCATTGGTGTTCCCATATCAATTTCATAAACACCAGGATTATTAAAAAAACTATCTAAACAAACGAGTTTTGTTCCTGCAGATTTTTTATTTCCAACAGAGGCAAACTTTTCGTATCCATTTAGTAATATACCACTTGCAGCTGCCAATGTTTCGACATTGTTAACCACAGTTGGTTTTTTGTACAAACCTTCAGTTACAGGAAATGGAGGTCTTACATCGACTTCAGCTCTTCTTCCTTCTATAGAAGCTATCAATGCTGTTTCTTCTCCACAAATATATGCACCTTGACCAATACAGATATTCAAATCAAAAGAGAAGTTAGTTCCTAAAATATTTTTACCCAACAAACCTTTTTCTTTTAAGGTATTTATACTTCCATTCAAAGCCTCTATAGACTTTGGATATTCACCTCTAATGTAAAGAACTCCTTCATCTCCACCGATAACATATCCACATATGACCATACCAAAAATAACTTTCAATGGCTGCTCTTCTAATAAATATCTATCAGAAAACGCGCCTGAGTCACCTTCGTCCGCATTACAAATTACGTATTTTTTTTCGGATTTTGCTTTACTGCAAAAATCCCATTTCATTCCAGTTGGAAATCCAGCCCCACCTCTTCCAGTTAGATTTGAAGATAACAATGATTTAATTATATCTTTTTTATCAATTTTTAAAAAATCATTTAGGTTTTTTTTA
>CACLIZ010000034.1 GCA_902607115.1 uncultured Pelagibacteraceae bacterium
AACTTAAAAATTTAGGAATTGAAATTGTTCATGAATCAAAAGGTGTAGGCAAAAATCTACAAGATCATTTGATGTTTAGACCGGTCTATAAAGTTAGAAATTTAAAATCATTAAATAGAAAAGTTGAAAGTCTTTTTGGAAGATTTTTAATGGGTCTAGAGTATGTTTTTAATCAAAGTGGACCTGTAACTATGGGAGCAAGTCAGGTATGTGGTTTTATAAAAAGTGATCCATCTAGAGCGACTCCAAATTTGCAGTTTCATGTTTCTCCAGTAAGTACAGATATTTTGGGTGTAACTCCGATGCATGATTTTGAAGGAATTACTCCAACAGTTGCAAATGTAAGACCAACAAGTAGAGGTGAAATAAATATTGTTAGTAATGATAGTAGGGTTTATCCAAAAATTAAAATGAATTACTTATCAACTGATGATGATAGAAAAGTTGCCGCATTAGGATTAAAAATTGTAAGAAAAATCATGTTAGAAACTGAAACGTTAAAAAAATATGAACCTGAAGAATTTAGACCTGGTGTTCATATTACTGATGATGAAGAGCTAGTTAAAGCTGGATCAGATTATACTCAAACAATATTTCATCCTGTTGGAACTTGCAAAATGGGAAATGATGATATGGCTGTTGTAGATGATTCTTTAAAAGTAAGAGGAGTAAAAAATTTAAGAGTGATTGATGCATCAATCATGCCTAATATTACTTCTGGTAATACCAATGCGCCCACTATAATGATTGCTGAAAAGGGTGCAGATATGATATTGAACGGATAATGTTGTCCGAACAAATTGTAATATTCATTCAAATAGTTTTAATTGACTTAGTTTTAGCTGGAGATAATGCAATCATCATAGGAATGGTTGCTTCTCAATTTCCATCCGATCAGAGAAAAAAAATCATCTTCTGGGGAATAGGTGGTGCTATTGTCTTAAGAATAATCTTAACTTTACTAACAGCTTATTTGCTACAAATAAAAGGATTAAGATTAGTTGGAGGATTGGCTTTACTTTATATAGTTTATAAACTTTATGTTGATGTAATAAAAAAACAAAGTGATGATCATGAAAACATAAAAGTTGATAACTCAAGCTTTTTTAAAGCGATAAGCACTGTTTTAGTTGCTGACTTTACAATGAGTTTAGACAATGTTTTAGGTGTAGCTGGGGCAGCAAAAGACCATTATTTCTTGCTAGTTTTTGGTCTAATTTTATCCATAGCAATTATGGCTGTGGGCGCCACTTTGATTTCAGGCTGGATTAAAAAGTATAAATGGATTGCGTGGCTTGGTTTAATTGCAATACTAGTTGTTGCTACTGAATTGATTTATACTGATATAAAACTATTTTTATAAATATGTATTTAAAAAAATATAACCTTAAAAATAAAACTGCTGTAGTTACTGGCGCTGGTAAAGGAATAGGAAGAGCTTGCGCTATAGCTCTTGCTGAAGCAGGTGCTAATCTAGTAATCATCAGTAGAACAAGCAAAGATTTAAATGAAGTCTCTAGTAAAATTAAAAAACTTAAATCAAAATGTAAGTCTTATGTATGTGACATTACAAATTATAATGAGATTAAAGAAATAATTAATAAACAGGCTAAAATAGATATTTTAATAAATAATGCAGGAAATAATATTCCAGAACACTTCACAAAAGTTAAAACTAAAAATATGGAGTACTTAGTAAAAATTAATACAATAGCTACTTTTAATCTTGCACAGTTATGCGCTATAAAAATGATAAAAACTAAAAATAGAAAAAAAATTGGTGGCTCTATAGTTAATATGTCTTCACAAATGGGTCATGTTGGAGGCTCAATAAGAAGTGTTTACAACATGAATAAGTGGGGTTTGGAAGGATTAACAAAAGGTATGTCATTAGATTTAGCTAAATATAATATTAGAGTAAACACTATTTGCCCAACTTTTGTTGTAACCCCTATGACTAAAAAATTTCTGAAAAACAAAAAATTTAAAAGAGACACTCTTAATAATATTCCTCTCGGCAGATTTGCAGAATTACCTGAAATATCTTCAGCTGCTGTATTTCTAGCATCTGATGCGGCATCAATGATTACTGGAACTTCATTATTAGTTGATGGAGGATGGACAGCCAAGTAATGAAAAAATTATTGCTTTTTTTAGCAATTATATTCTCTACGAATGCCATAGCTGTTGAATTTAATGGAAAGTTTTTACAAGGTCATTTTATAATTGGTATAACTAATCCATCAGCAAAAATTATTATAGACAAAAAAGAAGTAAGAGTTTCAAAAGATGGTTATTTCGTTTTTGGAATTGATCGTGATAGAAAATTTGATGTAACTATTACAAAAATCATTAATGGAAAAAAAGAAAAAATTATTAAGAAAGTACTTAAAAGAAAATATAATATTCAAAGAATAGATGGCTTAGAAGAAAGCAAAGTTACTCCTCCCGAAGAAGTATACCAAAGAATAAAAGCGGAAAATAACAGAATTGGTGAAGCAAGAGCTATTAATTCTGATTTACCTTTTTTTAAAGATCAATTTATTATGCCAGTTAAAGGTATCATCAGTGGTGTTTATGGAAGTCAAAGAATTTTAAATGGTAAACCTAGATGGCCACATTATGGAATTGATATTGCTGCAAAACAAGGAACAAAAATTAAATCCTCAGCAAGAGGTGTTGTTACAATGGCAGAAGATGATCTTTATTATACTGGTGGAACTGTAATTATGGATCATGGTCATGGTATCTCTACAATTTATTCACATCTTGAAACAGTAATAGTTTCTGTAGGAGATAAAATTAATCAAGGTGATATTATTGGTACCGTTGGTTCAACTGGAAGATCAACAGGCCCACACTTAGATTTTAGAATTAATTGGTTCCAAACTAGATTAGATCCGATGTCAGTGCTGCCTGATTTGTAATCATTAGGTCCGCGGTTCGAATCCGTGCGGGGGCACCATCACTCAATAAAATCAACGTTTAATTTTTTTAAAAAACTAAATTTCTATCCTGATTGTGCTCATAGTGTGCTTTGATTGTGTATATAATGTGTATGGATTGTGTATCAATCAAGTAGTCGTTTAATCTTTATGATAATCACTTTTTTTCTAATTCAATTAATATAAAACGTACATATCCTTCTTCTTTTAATTTTTTTTTAACCTCAAAATTTTTTGCCTGAGCATATATTTTTTTATTAGGAATTAAATGTGTTGCATAAGTAACTGGCTCTTTAATAAATGTTCCAACTTTTCCTGTAACCTTAACAACGCCTTCAGCTGCTGTGAAAATTATGCTAGATAATGCATATAATGGATCACTGGTAATTGCTCCTATAATACCATCAGAAATTATATCTTCGGCATCAGCACCAACTATTTCATAATGAGCCATATCTAATAATAAACTATTTTTTGGCCTAACTGAAATAAATTGCTCTTTTGTTTTATATCCATCTTTATTGCAGATAACTTTTAATTTTTTTTTTGAAAGTTTTAATTTAATTGTATCAGGAGTTATTATATTCCACTCACCTTTGTTGTTTTTAAAGCTACACTTCGCTCCTTCAGGTTTAGTAACTATTGGTACAGTTTCTTTGCCATAAATTAATCCCGCATAAGCATTCCCACTCAACAACAAACACAGAACCACGATCCCTAAAAGTTTTTTCATTTTATATTAAATTTATTAGCTAAATCCTCTAAAAATTTTCCCTCATTTTTTTTTGTACAAATAAAACCCATTCTAGTATGACATTTGAAATAACCCAACTTCCAATCAATATTTATTATATCATTATTAATATCATAACTTTTCTTGCTATGCTCAGGTATAGTTATTAATAAAGTTTTATCATTATCCCAAAACCATAACCACCACTCATCAAATGGCATTAATTTTTCTAACATTTTTTTAAGTGTCACAGTTTGTCCTTGAAAATAATGATCTCTATTAAACGTTCTTGATTTATAATTATAATTATTATCTTTAAATTCTTTTAATGCTTTTTTTGATATCCCAATAACTCTCCAACTCCAAGGTTCATAAGAAAAAATTGTACCGAGTATCTTCTCTTTATGCAAATTTGATATGGAGCTATTGAATACATTTATATATAGCTCATAAAGTTGCTTTTTTGTTTTTAAATCAGGTTCACTATTTGCAAATGACATACAAAAACTCTATCACTGTGACGCTAGTGTGACTAGATGAAAGTTAATTGATAGATTTCATTGGAAATAAATATCTATTTAAAGTTTTGTTCCTGATTTGTAATCAATAGGTCCGCGATTCGAATCCGTGCGGGGGCACCATCATTCAATAAAACAACAGCCATAGACCTACAAAAAATAATAGAGTTCCGCCTAACTTATTAAGAATATTAATATATTTATTTATTATTATTTCTCTAAATTTACCAAATATAACTGCATACATTCCATCAAATATTGCACCCACAATCATAAATAAAATTCCAAAATAAATTATCTGGCTTCCAATTGGTTGGCTAATATCAATGAACTGGGGAATAAAAGCTCCAAGAAATAAAAAAGCTTTAGGATT
>CACLIZ010000035.1 GCA_902607115.1 uncultured Pelagibacteraceae bacterium
TCGATCAAAACCGATAACTTTGACTTTAACTTCATCGCCTTCTTTCACAACATCGGTTACTTTAGCAACTCTTTTTTCAGCAAGTTCTGAGATATGGACCAGTCCATCCTGTTTTCCAAGAAAATTAACAAATGCACCAAACTCAACAATTTTCATAACTTTTCCATTATAAATCTTATTAAGTTCAGCTTTGGCAGTTAGGTCTTTGATCATCTGCATTGCTTTATTTCTAGATTCTTCATCAGGGGCAGCAACTGTTACAACTCCTTCGTCGTTAACATCAACTTTGGCTCCAGATTTTTCAACTATCTCTCTGATAGTTGCTCCACCTTTTCCAATAACAGTAGCGATATCTTTTTTATCTACAGTTATTTTTTCCATTTTTGGAGTATGTTTACCAACGCCATCTCTTGATTTATTTAAAGCTTTATTCATTTCGCCTAATATATGAATTCTTCCATCTTTTGCTTGTTTTAAAGCTTGTTCCATTATTTCAAATGTAATTCCTGTAATCTTAATATCCATTTGAAGTGATGTAATTCCATCTTTAGTCCCAGCAACTTTAAAATCCATATCTCCTAGGTGATCTTCATCCCCTAGAATATCTGATAATACACTAAAATGATCATCTTCTTTGATTAATCCCATAGCTATACCTGCAACTGGCTCTTTTATTGGAACACCAGCATCCATTAACGCTAATGAAGTTCCACAAACTGTTGCCATTGATGATGACCCATTAGACTCTGTTATTTCAGAAACAATTCTAAATGTGTACGGGAAACTTTCTTTTGAGGGTAATGATGAATTAATAGCTCTCCAAGCGAGTTTTCCATGTCCTATCTCCCTTCTCCCAGTTCCAATTCTTCCAGTTTCGCCCACTGAAAATGGTGGAAAATTATAGTGAAGCATAAATCTTACCCTTTGAAGTCCCTCTAAACTTTCAATTCTCTGTTCATCATCTGAAGTTCCAAGTGTAGTTGTTACAATTGCCTGTGTTTCTCCTCTAGTAAATAAAGCGGATCCATGAACTCGTGGAAGAATTCCAACTTCACACATTATAGGTCTAACATCTGACAAACCTCTTCCGTCAATACGATTTTTATTTTTTAGAATATCAGTTCTAACTATACTTTTTTCTAAATTTTTAAGCTCAGAATTTACATCTAAATCTGTATAATTTTCATCTTCTTCATAAATTTTTTTAGCTTTATCGGTAATTTCTGAAATCATATTTGATCTTTCCTGTTTGTCTCTGATAGAAAAAGCCTTTTTTAAATCTTCTGTAAATTCTGCTTCAAGTTTTTTCTTAACTTCAGAAAGATCCTTTTTTTCTACAACCCAATCAGGTTTTTTACATTCTTTAGCTAACTCCTCAATCATTTTTATCACCGGCACAAAACCTTCATGACCAAATTTAACTGCAGCTAACATTTCTTCTTCTGTCAAAACATTAGCTTCGGACTCAACCATTAAAACTGCATCTTTGGTTCCAGCAACAACTAGATCTAATTTTGAATTTTTAAGTTCAGTTTTTGATGGATTTAAAATATATTTTCCATCAACAAAGCCAACTCTAGATGCACCAACAGGACCTAAAAAAGGCATTCCTGATATCGCTAAAGCTGCTGAAGAAGCAATAATTGATAAAATATCTGCTTCGTTTTCTTTGTCATAAGAAATTACAGTTGGAAGTACTTGTACTTCATTTCTGAATTCATCTGGAAACAAAGGTCTGATAGGTCTATCGATTAATCTCGAAATTAAAGTTTCGCTCTCTGTCGGTCTCGCTTCTCTTTTAAAATATCCACCAGGAATTTTTCCTGCTGCATAATATTTTTCTTGGTAATTTACTGATAAAGGAAAATAATCTATATCGGGATTAACTTTTTTTGCTCCAACAGCTGTGGCCAACACAACTGTTTCACCACATTGTGCAATTATTGCACCATCTGCTTGTCTAGCTATTTTCCCTGTTTCTAAACTTATCTTTTTTCCTGCTACTTCTATTTCTTTCTTTACTACTTTAAACATTTACTTCCTTAAATTTAATTTCGAAATTACTTCTTTATAAGTTTCAATCTTATTTTTTTTCAAATAATCTAATAATTTCTTTCTTTTATTAACTGCTTTTATTAAGCCAACAGATGAGTGTTTATCCTTTTTAAATTTTTTTATATGTTGGGATAAATTCTCAATTTTGGATGTTAACTGGGATATCTGTACCTCTGATGATCCAGTGTCTTTATCGTGTCTTGCTATTTCTTTCATTGTTTCTCCATTATTTTTTATTTTTGTGTTTGCCTAATTAAATTTTCTATTTTTTCGGCATAGTCAAATGAATCATCGTTAACGAAAAATAGTTTTGGCATAAATTTAACTATTATTTTTTTCGATAAAACTTTTCTGATTACAAATGAAAATTCTTTTAATTTATCTATCACTTTCTCTGTATTCTTTCCTCCTAGTGGAATTATAAAAATTTTAGCAGTTTTTAAATCTGGACTCATTCTTACTTCTGTTACCGTTATAGATTTTGTATCTAAATCAGATATTTTAGTTTCTTCTCTTAAAAAAATCATACTTAATGCCTGCTTTATCATCTCACCAACTCTTAGTTGTCTTTGAGATACAGGTTTGCCTAATTTACTCATGATAATATTTGTCTTTCTATAGTTTCAGATCTGTAGACTTCTATAACATCTTTTATTTGAAAATCATTAAAGTCCTTAAGAGAAATTCCACACTCCAATCCTGCATTTACTTGTTTTACTTGGTTTTTTTCTCTAAAAATTGATCCAATCTTACCATTAAAAATTACAGCACCATCTCTAATTATTCTAGCGCTAGAATCTTGGCTGATCTCACCATTTAAAACCTTTGATCCTGCTACTTTGCCTACTTTTGAAACCTTAAATATATCTAAAATTTCTGCTGTGCCCGTAATTTCTTCATTAATTTCTGGCGTTAGTAATCCGGACATTCTACTTTTAATAAAATCAATTAATTCATATATTATATTGAAAAACTCTATCTTGATATTTTCTTTTTCAGCTAATTTTTTTGCTTCTTTGCTAGGTTTAACATTGAATGCTATCACTACTGCATTTGATGCTTTGGCAAGAGTAATATCAGTTTCTGTAACCATTCCAATATCTGAAAGTAATATTTTAGCTTTTACTTCATCATGTTTTATATTTGATATTGCAAATTTTATTGCCTCCGCAGAACCGTGTACATCGGATTTAATTATTATGTTCAGTTCCTCTATAGTTTTTTGAGAAAATGCAAAATCTTTTGCTGCAAAACTTAAGCTTTTAACTCCCTCTTTAGCCTCATTAACTCTTGCTTCAGCTAAATTTTTTGCTTCTTTTTCTGTCGATAATACAACAAAATCATCTCCAGCACTTGAGGCTCCATTTATACCTAAAACTTCAACTGGTGTAGAAGGTTCGGCAACTTCTATATTTTTACCTTGATCATTAATTATTGCTCTAACCTTGCCCCACTTTTTTCCACTAACAAAATAGTCTCCTTTTTTTAAATTTCCTGAGGTGATTACAATATTTACAACTGGACCTCTGCCTATATCTATTTTTGATTCTAAAACTATTCCTTTTGCTTCTGTTTCATATTCCGTTTTTAAGTCTAAGAGTTCTGCTTGTAAAACTATAGACTCTACTAACTTATCTAAATTTTTTTTTGTTTTAGTTGAGATTTCAATCATTAAAGTGTCACCTGATAAATCCTCGGCTATCAGTTCGTGCTCTAATAATTGATTTTTTATTTTTTGAGGGTCTGCATCATGCAAGTCACACTTATTAATGGCCACTACGATTGGAACATTGGCAGCTTTTGCGTGTTTTATTGACTCAATTGTTTGTGGTTTAACACCATCATCTGCCGCAACTACTAAAACTACAATATCTGTTAACTTCGATCCTCTTGCTCTCATTTCTGTAAAGGCAGCATGACCAGGAGTATCAATAAATGTTAGTTTGCTAGATTGTTTAGTTATTTGATATGCACCTATGTGTTGAGTTATTCCTCCATGTTCTCCTTCAACAACATTTGCCATTCTCAAAACATCTAATAATGAAGTTTTTCCATGGTCTACATGACCCATAACTGTAACTATAGGAGGTCTAGATTTTAAATTTTTATTTTTGCTTTCTTTTATTTTTTTAATTATATCCTCTGCTTTTTCTTCTTTAATTGGAGTATGTCCAAATTCTTTAACTAGATACTCAGCAATATCGGTATCAATAGCGTGGTTAATTGTTGCTTTAACTCCCATTGTTAATAAATGTTTTATTAAATTACTTGATTGTTCACTCATTCTGTTGGCTAGTTCTCTAATTGTAATTATTTCAGGAATTGATACTTCTCTCTTTACTGGTTTAAATTCTTG
>CACLIZ010000036.1 GCA_902607115.1 uncultured Pelagibacteraceae bacterium
ATCGTCAGAAAATCAATCTGTATCTGACGCAGAAATGGATGTAAATGAGTTTAAAATGGAAGAGCAACTTTTTGATACAGAAAGTGATCAACAAAGTTCTGAAAATATTATTCAGAAACTAAATAGTAAAAAAAGTGAAAAAGATTATAAGATTTTTACAAAAGAGTTTGATCAAATTGAAAAAGCAGAAAATCTGGAAGAAGCAAAGGAGATACTTAAACTTAGAAACAATCTTGACCAGCAACTTATCAATTTTAAAGATTTAATTATTAAACTAGCAAATAAACTTCAGAGACAACTTATGGCAAAACAAAATCGTTCATGGGATTTTGACTTAGAAGATGGACTTTTAGATAGCTCTAAACTACCAAGAATAATTATGGATCCCTATAACTCTTTATCTTTTAAAAAGGAAAAAGATCTTGAGTTTAAAGATACAGTTGTGAGTCTTTTAATTGATAATTCAGGCTCAATGAGGGGTAGGCCAATTACAATTGCAGCACTTTGTGCAGACATCTTATCAAGAACATTAGAGAGATGTTCTGTAAAAGTTGAAATCTTAGGATTTACTACTAAAAATTGGAAAGGTGGAAAATCAAGAGAGGCTTGGAATAAAAATGGAAAAACCAAAAATCCTGGTCGCTTGAATGACTTGAGACATATAATTTATAAAAGTGCAGATAGTCAATGGCGCCAGTCAAAAAAAAATTTAGGTCTTATGCTTAAGGAAGGTATACTTAAAGAAAATATTGATGGTGAAGCAATAGTGTGGGCTTACAATAGGTTAAAAAAAAGAAAAGAAGAAAGAAAAATTTTAATGGTTATATCCGACGGTGCTCCAGTTGATGACTCTACATTATCTGTCAATTCGGGAGATTATTTAGAAAAACATTTAAAAAAAGTAGTAAAATTTGTTGAAAGCAAAGAAGATGTTGAAATTTTAGCTATAGGAATAGGGCATGATGTTTCAAGATATTATAATAAAGCCATTAAAATTACTGATGTCCAAGAATTAGGTGATGTAATGATTGGAGAGTTAAGCAATTTATTTGAAAATAATAGAGCGCTAAATTAAAGCTCTAATAAATCTTTATTATTCCATCTAATTATAACTTCAGCACCATTTCTAGTTATAGAATTTCTACAAGTGATTTTTGCATAATTTCTCTCTAACAAAGTTCCACCTATAAAAATTCCAAGTCCTAGTCCAGCTCTATCTTTATAATTTGATTTTTTTGATCTTATATATGGTTCTCCAATTTTATCTAAAATATCTTTGGAAAACCCTTCGCCATCATCCTCAATGATTACTTCTGTAATTGAGCTATCAGAATTAATTGTAATAAATATTTTTTCTGTAGCAAATTTATTTGCATTTCCAATAAAGTTTCTTAATCCATAAATAATTTCGATTGATCTGTTAAATTTTATAGGATTCGTATTCTGATTATCTTGAAAAAAAAACTTTTTTTTACTTATATTTTCAAATGATTTTATAATTTCTTTTATATAATTTGATAATGTGAGGTCAGAATCAATAAATTCATCCTCGATATCTGGATTAAGAGTAAGTTTTTTTAATATTTGATTACACCTTTCAACTTGTTGTGATAACAATATCATATCTTTCTCAATATCTTTATTTCCTTTTAAGGTTTTAGATAATTCATGAGTAATTAATTTTATTGTTGATAAGGGTGTTGCTAAAGAATGTGCTGCGGCGGCGGCTTGACCTCCGAGGGATACGAGTTCATGTTCTTTTGCTATTAATTGTTGAATTTTACCTAATGCATCTTTTCTTAAACTGGATTCATGGCCAAAAATTATTGCAAAAAAACTAAGAAAAATAAGGGCAATTATTAACGCTATCGGAACTGAATAATAAAAATATTGATTAAAAACATAATTATTTAATGGAGAGGGTAATTCATTATGGAAAAAAGTAAGTAAAACAATTGATAAAATTGTAATAAAAATTAATAAAATATTCGTTTTTATACTTAAACTATTGGAGGCAAATATGCCTGGTATTATCAAAAATATTGAAAAGGGATTAATAGTACCACCAGTTAAATAAAGTAAAAAACTTAACTGCAAGATATCTAGTATCAGAAAAATTAAAGATATTTTTTCTTGTAGCTGATTTTCTTTGAAATAATAAAATAGAAAAATATTACTTAAAGCTCCAATTAAGACTACAATATTTGCTAATATGAAATTAAATTCAAATTTAAAAATAAATGCAACAATATTAATAGTTATGAATTGTCCTATTATTCCAATCCATCTTAAATTTATGTAAGTTTTTTTATTTAAAGAATAATTTTTAGAATTATTTAAAAATTCCATTTAAATATCTAAATTGGAGACATTTATTGCATTATCAACAATAAAATCCTTTCTTAGTGAAACGTCATTACCCATCAATGTATAAATTAAATCTTGATCTTTCTTTAAATTTTTTGAGTATTGTACTTGAAGCAAATTTCTTGTTTGTGGATTTAAAGTAGTGTTCCATAATTCAATTGGATTCATTTCTCCCAAACCTTTAAATCTTTGAATGCTAATTTTTGATTTTTCTTCATTTAAAATATTTTGATACATCTTATTTTTTTTATTTAATTTTTTTAATTCTTTAGAATTATTTATTATATACTTTTCTAAATCAGGTTCGTCTTTTATATAAATACCTTTGGATCCCTTGTTTATTTTAAATAAGGGTGGCTGAGCCAAATATACATTTCCATTTTCAATTAATTTATTAAAAGGTTTATTGTTAAAAAAGGTTAAAAGTAATGCCCTTATGTGAGAACCATCTACATCTGCATCAGTCATTATGATAATTTTTCCATATCTTAGATCTTTGATATCAATTTCTTGGGTTTTTGGATCAAGTCCTAGTGCATTTATTAAAGTAACTATTTCATTTGAAGACATCATCTTTGATAAAGCTTTAGTTCTATAATCAATTGATTTTCCGTTTTTCCCATTTTCTTCTGTAAAAGTATTTAAAATTTTCCCTCTTAAAGGAAGAACAGCTTGAAACTCTCTATTTCTCCCTTGTTTTGCTGATCCACCCGCTGAATCTCCCTCAACAATAAATAACTCCGTTCCCTCTTGCTTTGAGTTCTGACAATCAGCAAGTTTTCCTGGCAATCCTGTTAATTCTAATGCGCCTTTTCTTCTTACACTTTCTCTAGCTTTTCTTGCTACATCTCTAGCCACTGCCGCTTGTATAATTTTTGCTAATATAACTTTTGCTGCAGGAGGATTTTGATCAAACCATATAGATAATTTTTCATTTATAAAATTTTCTACAATATTTCTAACCTCTGAGGATACTAACTTATCCTTTGTTTGGGATGAAAATTTTGGATCAGGAATTTTAATTGATAGAACACAAGTTAAACCTTCTTTTACATCATCTCCTGATAAACTTACTTTATTTTTTTTTAATAAGTTTTGATCATTTGCATATTTATTAATTACTCTTGTAAGTGCACTTCTAAAACCTAACAGATGTGTTCCGCCATCTTTTTGATATATATTATTTGTAAATGGATAAACATCTTCGGTATATCCGGCATTCCATTTTAGTGAACATTGTATATCAATATTATTTTTTGAACCTTCCATATATATAGCTTTTTTAAACAAATCGTTTTCATTTTTATTTTTAAGGCTTTCTCTCTTGCTATCTAAATAATCTACAAATTCTAATATTCCTCCATCATATTGGAACTCAGTTGATTTTGTTTTTTTTAAAGAAAAATCGTTAAGAGTAATTTTTATACCTTTATTTAAAAATGCTAATTCTCTTAGTCTTTTTTCTAGTATTGAAAAACTAAATTTTGTTGAAGAAAAAATATTTTTTGAGGGTAAAAAATTTATTTCGGTACCAGTTTCTTTTGATTTTCCATTTTGTTTTAATGGTGACTTAGCATCACCATTGTTGAATTCTATAAAATACTTATTTCCATCTCTGTTAATACTTAATTTTAAGACTTCAGAGAGTGCATTCACAACAGATACCCCAACTCCATGCAATCCTCCCGATACTTTATATGAGTCGTGATCAAATTTACCTCCAGCATGTAATTGAGTCATAATTACTTCTGCTGCAGATTTTTTTTCTCCTTTATGAATGTCTACAGGTATACCTCTGCCATCATCTTTTACTGTGACTGAGCCATTAGAATTAATACTAACTTCTATGTTTTTGCAGTATCCAGCTAGTGCTTCGTCTATAGAGTTGTCAACAACTTCATAGACCATATGATGCAGACCGGTGCCATCATCTGTATCCCCTATATACATTCCAGGTCTTTTCCTGACAGCTTCAAGGCCCTTTAAAACCTTTATTGCATCTGCTTTATAATTTGAATTTTCTGGTTTATTC
>CACLIZ010000037.1 GCA_902607115.1 uncultured Pelagibacteraceae bacterium
TAATAAAAAATTATTTAAATCTTTAAGGACATTTGTAATATTAAATTCGAAACCTTGCTCTTTATAAAGTGTTAATGAATAGTTAATAACACTTCTTAACTTAATTTTAATTTTATTTTCTATAATTAGCCTAACTAAAGCAATTGCATACCTTCTTAATGCATAAGGATCTTTGGAACTTGTGGGTATTAAGTTTAGTCCAAAAAAACCAACTAAAGTATCTAACTTATCGCTTAAAGAAAGTGAGATACTGTAAAGATTTTTAGGAACTCTACTATCTAAGCCGCTGGGTAAATAATGCTCTGACACAGACTGACAAACTTCTTTTTCAAATCCTTGTGCCTCAGCAAAATGTCCCCCTAATACACCTTGCAATTCAGGAAATTCCGCAACTAAATCTGATTTAAGATCCACTTTACAAATAGACGCTGCAATTTCGATTTTTTCTTTACTGATAATTAATTCATCTGAGATCAGTGAACTTAAATTTTTTATTCTTTGAGTTTTATCAAAATAAGACCCTAGTCCTTTAAAAAAATTAATCTTTTTCAATTCAGAAATTTGCTTAATTAAATTTTGAGACTTATTTCTTTTCCAAAAAAAATCTGCATCATTTAGTCTAGCATCAATAACTCTCTCGTTTCCTTGTTTTACAAATCCTTTTGGATCTTTTGAATCTGAAACAACAAGAAAAGAATTTGTTAGGTTTTGTTTTTTATCAAAAGTTGGAATATATTTTTGATGATTCTGCATTGTTATAATTAATATTTCTTTGGGAATTTCTAAAAATTTTTTGTCAAATTCACATAAAATTACTTTTGGTTTCTCTACGATATTAGTAATTTCATCTATTAAATTTTCATTAATATTAATAAATAAATTATTTTTTTTGGATATTTTGTTTAATTCATTAACAATAAATTGTTTTCTCTTATCCTGATCTAAAATAACTCTAATAGATTTAAAATAAGACTTATATGACTTAAAGTTATTAAAACTTCTTAGTTTTTCCTCAAAATCTTTATCAATAAATGTTGTATTTGTGCTTTTTAAATGATGAAAATTAAAATCAATTTTTTTTCCATTAAATAAAGCGAGAATTGATTTTAGAGGTCTTCCCCAAAAAATTTGATTTTCACCCCATTTCATAGATTTTTTCCATGAAATTTTTTCTAAAATTAAAGGTAAATTTTTTTTTAATAAATCAAATGTTTGAATTTTTTGGTCTGATGTTTTGTAAAAATAAAATTTTCCTTTTTCAGTTGATTTTAAATTAACTTGAGATTTTTTTATATTGTAAGATTTTAGAAAACCTTCTAATGCTTCTGGTTTAGAGTTTAAAGATGGTCCTTTAATTTCTTGTGACTTTTGTAAAACTTCTTTTGAAATACTTGAAAAATTAATCGCAATCCTGTTTGGAGTAGAAAAAGCTGTTGCAAGTCCTTTTGTTTTAATATTATTTTCTTCGAAAAACTTATTAAAATCTATTAATAAGCTTTTTCTCGCATTAACTTGGAGTTTTGGAGGTGTCTCTTCGCTAAAAAGTTCTAAAAAAAAGTTCGGCCATATTAAATTTGTGTCTCAACCCAAACTTTACCTATCATTTTTGTAAGTTCTCTAATTCTTGCTATGTACTCTGCTCTTTGTGCAACACTTATAACACCTCTGGAGTCTAGTATATTAAATACATGACTTGCTTTTAAGCATTGATCATATGCTGGTAAAGATATTTTTTTTACAGTTAAAGATTTTGCCTCTTCTTCTAACATGTCAAAAATTTTTAATAAATTATCTGTGTTTGCATGTTCAAAATTGTAAGCAGAAAATTCTTTTTCAGATTGGTGAAAAACATCCTTATAAAGTACCCCTTGGTCATTCCAATTTAATTCAAATATATTTTTTTTATTTTGTATAAACATGCAAAGTCTTTCAAGTCCATAGGTTATTTCAACTGAAACTGGGTTACATTCCATTCCTGCCATTTGTTGAAAATAAGTAAATTGAGTAATTTCCATACCATTACACCAAACTTCCCAGCCTAATCCAGCCGCTCCTAATGTTGGGCTTTCCCAATCATCTTCTATAAATCTAACATCATGCTCCTCATGTTTAATTCCTAAAGATGAAAGGCTATTTAGAAATAATTTTTTTATATTATCTGTTGACGGTTTTATCAAAACCTGAAACTGATAATAATGTTGTAATCTATTTGGGTTATTTCCATATCTTCCATCTGTCGGTCTTCTTGATGGTTGTACATATGCAACTTTCCAAGGTTTTGGACCTAAAGATCTTAAGGTGGTTGCGGGATGGAATGTGCCGGCACCTACCTCCATATCATAAGGTTGGACTATAACGCATCCTTGTTTGCTCCAATACTTTTGTAAATTCAAGATAGTATCTTGAAAAGATAGGAAGCTAGGTTTTTTTGTTTTCTTTTTTTTAGAAACCATATCTTTGCCAGATAGATCTTTCTTCTAAAACGCTAATCACTTGATCTGAATAGTTTTCAGACGATGACAATTTTTTAGCTAACCAGCCTTTTGATTTTTCAAATTTTTTAATGACTACATCTTTTCCAAATTTTTCTCTTAATATTTTGTCTGCATTTCCAATTCCATCTATTAAACCAAGCTCTTTTGATTTTCTTCCAGACCAAAATTCTCCGGAGAATAATTCAATCCCTGTATCCTTTTTTAATTTATTACCTCTACTATTTTCAACAACTTCTATAAAATCTTTATGTAAATCTAATTGTATGTTCTTCAATCTTTCAATATCTTCCTGCTTTTCTTCCATGAAAGGGTCTAAAGTACTTTTGTTTTTTCCTGCTGTATAAACTCTTCTTTGAACTCCAATTTTTCCTATTAAATCCTTAAAACCAAATGATGAATAAATTACACCTATTGAGCCAACAATTGAGCTTTGATTTGCATAAATTTCATCGCCTGAGCAGGCAATTAGATATCCGCCTGATGCCGCAACATCTTCAGCAAAAACTATAACTTTTTTCTTATTTTTTTTAGCTTGATATCTTATAAAATCGTGTATCAAATGAGACTGAACTGGTGAACCTCCGGGAGAATTTATTGATATTGCTACCGCAATTGCTTTTTTAATTGAAAAAGCTTTTTTTATTAATTCCTCCTGTCCTGAAAAATCTATACCTTGTTTGAATTTACCAACATTTCCTATAACGCCATTAAGCTTAATATGAGGAACAATTTTTTTTTTTTTGAAAAATGAAAACATCCTTATGCTTATAAAATTTTTGGTTTAATATAAAGTCTCCTTATAGTTGTAGTTTAGGGTGCGTCAATTGATAAGTATAATATTGTGACAATTGTACTAACTTATTTCAATGGGAACCGTCGTTCAGTTAAAAAATCGAATAAACAATTCATACTTAGAGCTAAAGAACTCAGTGGAAGATAAGCTGGTTTTAGTTGATGAAAAGATTAAATCAAAATTATTAAGCAAGGTAAACTTAGTAGACGAAATGACAAAATATCATCTTAGAACTGGTGGTAAAAGATTAAGAGCTTTACTTACCTTGGAGTCATCTAAGTTATGCGGCTATTCCAAAGGATCAAGAGACGTAAATCTTGCTGCTTGCGTAGAACTCATACATGCGGCAACTCTAATGCATGATGATGTTATTGATAATGGAGAGATTAGAAGAGGGAAAAAAACTTTAAACAGCATCTGGGGAAATAAATCTGCGATTTTAGTAGGAGATTATTTATTAAGCAGATGTTTTGAAATGATGGTCGAAGATGGAAGTCTTGAAATTTTAAAACTTCTATCAACAACATCCGCCGAAATTTCTCAAGGAGAAGTATTACAACTTCAATATCAAAGTGAAGTCGATATGTTAGAAGAAACATATTTTAAAATAATTTCAGCAAAAACTGCTTCTTTGTTTGCGGCGGCAACAAAAGTAGGTTCAATATTATCTAATAAAGAAAATAAAGTAAAAGATGCTTTAGAATTTTATGGAAAAAATCTTGGGTTAACTTTCCAAATAGCAGATGATACTCTCGATTACAATTCGGATTTAAAATTTTTTGGAAAAGAAATAGGAAATGACTTTTATGAAGGAAAAGTAACCTTGCCTATAATTTTATTATATCAAAAATTAGGAACTAACGAAAAAAAAGAATTAAAAGAATTTTTCAAAAAAAAAGATAGATCACTTGAGGAATTCAATAAAGTTCTTTCA
>CACLIZ010000038.1 GCA_902607115.1 uncultured Pelagibacteraceae bacterium
CGCTGCTAGTTATTGTAATATCGATGGTAAGATTGCTGAAGAGTATAATCCAAATGGATCAATTAAAAATATTGCTGGAATTTTAAATCATAAGAAAAATGTTATTGGAATGATGCCTCACCCAGAAAGAGTAATAGAAAAAAGTCTTTCAAGTAATGATGGATCTTATTTTTTTGAAAACCTATTGAATAATATGAATTAATGGAAGTAAACGAACATATAGCTATTGAGCACGGCTTAAAAAAGGATGAATATAATAAAATTTGTAATCTTTTAAAGAGAGTGCCAAATTTTACAGAACTTGGAATTTTTTCAGCGATGTGGAATGAGCATTGTTCATATAAATCTTCAAAAATTCATCTTAAAAAACTTAACACCAAAAATAAAAAAGTAATACAGGGCCCTGGAGAAAATGCGGGTATTATTGATATAGGCGACAACGATGCAATTGTATTTAAAATTGAGAGCCATAATCATCCATCATTTATTGAACCTTATCAAGGGGCTGCAACTGGTGTTGGTGGAATAATGCGCGATGTATTTACCATGGGAGCTAGACCTATAGCAAATTTAAATTCTATTCATTTTGGATCTCCCCAGCATCCAAAAACAAAAAACCTTTTAAGAGGTGTTGTAAAAGGAATTGGTGGATATGGTAACTGCATGGGTATCCCTACGGTTGGTGGACAAACATCTTTTGATGAAAGTTACAATGGAAATATTTTGGTTAATGCAATGACTTTAGGTTTAGTAAAAAAAAATAAAATATTTTATTCTAAGGCAGTGGGTATTGATAAGCCTGTAATTTATGTAGGTTCAAAAACTGGCCGCGATGGTATTCATGGTGCAAGTATGGCTTCGGCAATCTTTGATGACAAAGTGGAAGAAAAAAAACCTACAGTTCAAGTTGGCGATCCTTTTACAGAAAAATTATTGCTAGAAGCGTGTCTTGAGTTAATGGCTGGAAATTCGATCATATCAATTCAAGACATGGGCGCTGCTGGATTAACATCTTCTAGTATAGAAATGGCATCTAAAGGAAGTTTAGGTATAGAGTTAATGCTAGATAAAGTTCCTTGTCGAGAAGAAAAAATGAAACCGTACGAAATAATGCTTTCAGAAAGTCAAGAAAGAATGCTCATAGTTCTGGAAAAAGGTAAAGAAAATGAAGCAAAGAAAATTTTTGATAAGTGGAATTTAGATTTTGCAGTAATTGGCAGAACAACTAAAACTAAAAAAATAGAATTATTTTTTAAAAAAAATAAAGTGGCCGAAATACCAATTAATATTTTAGCAGAAAATGCTCCTGTGTACGACCGTAAATGGAAAAAAACTAAGTTACCTCAAAAAATTAATATTAATAAAGACGATTATAAAAAATTTAGAATTACTGAGGTTTTAAAAAAAATTCTAGGTTTGCCAAACATTTCAAATAAAAGATGGATTTGGGAACAATACGATCACACGGTGATGGGTGATACAGTACAAAAACCAGGGTCAGATTCGGGCATTGTTAGGGTGCACGGTACCAATAAAGCTGTCTCAACATCTGTAGATTCATCTGCCACTTATTGTTATGCGCATCCTTTAACAGGTGGCAAACAGATTGTATGTGAGAATTGGAGAAACTTAATTGCGTCGGGAGCTAAGCCAATAGCAATTACAAATTGTCTTAATTTTGGAAACCCAGAAAAAGAAAAAAATATGGGAGAATTTGTAGAATGCTTAGAGGGAATCAATGAGGCAAGTAAATTTCTAGATTATCCAATCGTTTCTGGAAATGTTTCTTTCTATAATGAAACAAAAGACAAGAGTATTAAACCTACTCCAACTATTGGTGGAGTTGGTTTAATTAAAAATTATAATAAAATTGTTTCAATGAATTTAAAAGAAATAAACAATTTAATTATTGTCGTTGGTAAAACTGAAGGACACATCGATCAAAGTGTTTTTGCTAGAGATATTTTGAGTGAAAAAAAAGGCCCTCCCCCAGAAGTAAATCTATTTAATGAAAAAAATAATGGTGACACAATACTCGAATTAATTGATAAAGATTTGATAGAATCAGTTCATGATGTTTCGCTGGGAGGTATAATTACTGCAATTTCAAAAATGGCTATCGATGGACGAAAAGGTTTTAAATTAAATAAACTTAAAACTTTAATAAATAAATTTGACTACTTTTTTGGTGAAGACCAGGGGAGATATATAATTGAGATTAAACCAATTAATCTATCAAAAGTTCAAAAATTGTTAAAAGATAACTCTATCCATTTTGATGAAATTGGATCAGTTACTGAAAATCAGATAGTTGTAGATAAAGAGACAATTCTTCATATTGACGATTTAATTGAATCTAATACAAGTTGGTTAGAAGAATTTATGGAAAAATAAAATGGCAATGGATTTAAAAGAAATTGAAAAATTAATTAAAGAAGCTATGCCAGATGCAAAAATTGAAATCCAAGATTTAGCGGGTGATGGTAATCATTATTCTGCAACAATTACATCATTTAGTTTTTCTGGAAAAAGTAAAATCGAACAACACAAAATGGTATATAATTCATTAAAAGGTAAAATGGGAAATGAACTACATGCTTTAGCAATTAAAACAAAGGAGCAATAATGGATGATCAAACAAAAAGTTTAATTCAAAACAATATAGATAATAATGATGTTTGTCTTTTTATGAAAGGAACGCCCGATGCGCCACAATGTGGATTCTCTATGGCTGTATCAAATATATTAAAAATCCTTGAAGTGCAGTTTCAAGGTGTAAATGTTTTAGAAAATCAAAATTTAAGAGATGGAATAAAAGTTTTTAGTGATTGGCCAACAATACCTCAACTATATATTAAAAAAGAATTTGTTGGTGGTTGTGATATCATAAAAGAAATGTACGAAAATGGTGAGCTTAAAAAAGTTCTTAAAAATAAAGGAATTAATTTTAAAAATTAATTATCTAGAATAATATTCAACTACTAAATTTGGCTCCATAACAACAGGATAAGGCACTTCATCAAATTTAGGAATTCTTACAAATTTAACTTTTTTGTTTTTCTCATCAACTTGAATATATTCTGGAGTTTCTCTTTCTTTGCTAGCCATTGCGACATCTATAATTGCTAGTTGTTTTGATTTATCTCTAATTTCTATAGCATCTTCTTCTTTAACTTGATAACTTGAGATATTAACTTTTTTGCCATTAACTTTAACATGCCCATGATTAATTAATTGCCTAGATGAAAAAATTGTATTTGCAAATTTAGATCTATAAACTACTGCATCTAATCTTCTCTCTAATAAACCTATTAGATTTTCTGCTGTATTGCCTTTTGCCATAATTGCTTTTTTATATAAATTTCTAAATTGTCTCTCGTTCATGTTTCCATAATAAGACTTTAATTTTTGTTTGGCTTGCAATTGAACACCAAAATCTGAAGGTTTAGATGATCTAGATTGACCATGTTGTCCTGGGGGGTAAGCTCTGCTGTTGAATGGGCTCTTTGGTCTGCCCCATAGATTCACTTTTAGTCTTCTATCAACTTTGTGTTTAGATTTTAATCTTTTTGTCATTCGATTTGTGGGTTTATAAACTTAACCAAGACTTTGTCAATGACCCTTTTTTTTTGTTAATCCAGCA
>CACLIZ010000039.1 GCA_902607115.1 uncultured Pelagibacteraceae bacterium
TTTCATTTAAAGCAAGATTATTTATAGATACTCCTGTAGTAAAATTTACAATATTTTTTTTGAAAGCAATTAAATCTAAAGATTTTTTGCTTGATATTTGTGAGATATGATATCTACAGTTTGTTTCTTCTAATAAACTTAAATCTCTTTCTATTATTATTTTTTCAGCTAAGTCAGATATTCCAGGCAATCCAAGTTTTGTTGATATAATTCCATCATTAATCATACCATTTTTTGATAACTCTTGATCTTCTGCGTGCTGAATAACCAAACAATCAAAGTCAAATGCAGACTTTATAATTCGAGACATTACTCTGGAACTTTGAACTGATTTTAAACCATCTGTAAAGCCCACAATTCCTTTATTTTTTAAAAGACCAAATTCTGTCATATTAGTACCTTCCGTGTCTTTGGTTAAAGTTGCGGTAGGAAAAATATTAATCTTTGATTTATCCCTTCCTCTTCTTTGGATGAAATCTACTATCGAAACACTGTCTATTACTGGCTTAGTATTTGGCATTGTTACAACTGAAGTAACTCCACCAGCAAGAGCAGCTTCACTTAAAGTTCTATAGTTTTCTTTATATTCATATCCAGGCTCACCTCCAAATACTCTCATGTCAACAATTCCAGGAAAAATATGTTTACCTGTTAAATCAACAAACTTTTCTCTACTAGGAATATTATTTTTGTTTACTCTTTTTCCTGAAGCCTCAATTTTCCCATGTTCGTTAATAATTATTCCTCCAACTTCATTAATAGAATTACATGGATCAATTATATGTGCGTTCAGAAAGTATTTTTTTTTATCTGTCATTAGCTACAAAAAATTTTTAAACATGCCATTCTTACAGCAACACCAAGTTCTACTTGTTCTTTTATTACACTTTTATTAATATCATCAGCTAAGATTGTATCTATTTCAATACCTCTGTTCATTGGACCTGGGTGCATCACCAAAGCATCTTGTTTTGCAAAATCAAGTTTTTCTGGAGATAGACCATAGTATTCATAATATTCTCTATTTGATGACAAGTATGAACTTGACATTCTTTCATTTTGTAAACGAAGCATCATAACTATATCACAATCTTTAACTCCTTTTTTCATATCAGTAAAAACATTTACGCCAAATTTTTCTAAATCTCTTGGCAATAAATTTGTTGGTCCAACAATATTAACCTCCGCACCCAACATTGTTAAAAGATATATGTTTGATCTAGCAACTCGTGAATGTAGAATATCACCACAAATTGCAATTTTTAAGCCTTCAATATTTTTTTTTCTATTAATTATTGTTAGAGCATCCAATAATGCTTGCGTTGGATGTTCTCTTCTCCCATCACCAGCATTAAGTACAGAGCAATTAACTTTTTGAGATAATAGATTGCAAGCACCAGAGTCTTGATGTCTAATGACAATAATATCTGGGTGCATCGCATTTAAAGTCATTGCTGTATCAATTAAAGTTTCACCTTTTTTAATTGCAGAGTTTACTATATTCATAGTCATTACATCCGCTCCCAATCTTTTTCCTGCCAATTCAAATGAACTTTGGGTTCGTGTTGAAGGTTCGAAAAATAAGTTTATTTGAGTTTTGCCTTTAAGAATATCTAATTTTTTATTTTTGCTTCTATTTAGTTCAATAAACTGTTGTGCTTCACTTAAGATATATTTAACTTCAGAAATCTTTAAATCTTGAATACCTAGGAGATGTTTTTGAGAAATTTTAATAGCTTTTTTTGTGTCTGTGGCCATTAAAGCTAACTCTATAGCTATATTGTTTCATATAATCAAGCGTTATTTCGTTAAATAATCCAAAACTCCCTGAAGAATAAAAGTAGCTGAATTTTGATCTATATTTTTAACTCTTTTAGATACATTTACATCTAATAGGCTAGATAAATTGAACGAACCTACCGTTGAAAGTCTTTCATCCCATGAAATCGTTGGAATATCCAATTTTTCAGAAATTAAATTAACTTTATCATTAACTGATTGAGCTGATGGACCTAATGATCCATCCATGTTTAAGGGCAAACCAAAAATAACTCCTTTAATATTATTTTCTGAAATTATTTCTTTAAGACGCGAAATAAGATTACCCATGTTACTATATTCAATAGTTTCATAAGGAGTTGCAATTTTTCTATTTTCATCACATATAGAAACACCAATTCTCTTAGTACCCATATCAATTCCTATTAGTCTTGATTTATTGTTTAATTGAACCTTTAATTCATCTATTGTGATCATATTGTAATTTTTTAATATAGTGATAATTTGCCTTAAAATTACATATCATATGAGCATAGATCTTAAAACAGTTAAACATATATCTAAATTATCAAGAATCTCATTAGACGAAGAAAAAGCCAAGAAATTAGAGACTGATTTAAATTCTATATTTAAGTGGATTGAACAACTTAATGAACTAAAAACTGAAAACGTAGAACCTTTAAGTTCAATCGCTGAAACAAAATTAAGACTCAGAAAAGATGAAATTAAATCTAAAAATATAAGGGAAGAAGTTCTTAAAAATTCACCAAAAGAAAATAAAGATTTTTTCGTTGTTCCGAAAGTAGTCGAATAATGTCAAATATTATTGATCTTAGTTTATCGGAATTAGTTTCAAATATAAGAAATAAAAAAATCTCATCCAATGAAGCAACATCAACATTTGTTGATAGATCAAAAAAATCTAAGCATTTAAATTCATATAATGAGGAAACTTTTGAAATTGCATTAAAAAAAGCTAAAGCATTTGACTCAAAACCTGATTTTAATAAAAAATTACCTGGTATACCAATGGCAGTTAAGGATTTGTTTTGCACAAAAAATGTTAAAACAACAGCAAGTAGTAAAATTTTAAGCAATTTTATTCCTACTTACGAGTCAACAGTAACACAAAACTTATGGAATGAAGGTGCAATACTTTTAGGAAAATTAAATTGTGATGAATTTGCGATGGGTTCATCAAATGAAACAAGTTATTTTGGAAATGTTATTAGTCCTATTGATAAAGATTTAGTTCCAGGAGGTTCTTCCGGTGGTTCTGCGTCAGCTTTAGCAGCAAAATTAACACCAGCGACTATAGGAACTGACACAGGAGGATCTATTAGACAGCCAGCATCTTTCACAGGAACAGTTGGTTTGAAACCTACATACGGAAGCTGCTCGAGATACGGCATAGTTGCCTTTGCATCTTCTTTAGATCAAGCAGGACCTATGACAAGAAACGTTCAAGATTCAGCTCTCCTTTTAGAAGTAATGAGTTCTTTTGACAACAAAGATTCAACTTCAGTAGATTTTAAAAGACCATTATATTTAAAAAATTTATCAAAGG
>CACLIZ010000040.1 GCA_902607115.1 uncultured Pelagibacteraceae bacterium
AGACAAGCTGATAAATATAAAGTTCCAAGAATTTGTTTTGTAAATAAACTAGACAGAACCGGCGCAGATTTTTTTAGATGTGTTGACATGATAAGAGATAGATTAGGATCAAAACCATTAGTCCTACAGATTCCTGTTGGTATAGAGGCTTCCTTAAAAGGTATTGTCGATTTAGTTAAAATGAAAGCAGTTATTTGGAAAGATGAAACTCTTGGAGCAGAGTTTGAATTTCAAGATATACCTTCTGATTTAAAAGAAATTTGTGATAAATATAGAAAAGAGCTTGTAGAAACTGCTGTTGAACAAGATGAAAAATTAATGGAGAGCTATCTAAATGGCGATGAAATCAAAGATGAAGATTTAATTAAGTGTATAAGAAAGGGATGTTTAAACTTTGATTTTGTACCGGTAATTACTGGCTCTGCATTTAAAAACAAAGGAGTACAACCTCTTTTAGATGCTGTGGTTGATTATTTGCCAAGCCCTAAGGATTTAGGATCAATAAAGGGTACGATACCAAATACTGAAGATGAAATAGAGATGAAATTTGAAGATAATGAGCCATTTTCAGCCCTAGCATTCAAAGTTGCCAATGACCCATTTGTTGGAACACTTACCTTTATAAGAATATATTCTGGAACAGTTAAATCAGGGACGGGAGTTTACAACACATCCAAAGATAAAGAAGAAAGAGTTGGTAGAATGTTATTAATGCACGCAAACTCTAGAGAAGATATTAAAGAAGCTAATGCTGGAGATATAGTAGCGTTAGCAGGTTTAAAAAACACAATTACTGGTCATACATTAGCAGATGAAAATAATCCAATACTTTTAGAACCAATGGAATTTCCAGATCCAGTAATCGAAATTGCAGTAGAGCCAAAAACAAAAGGAGATCAAGAAAAAATGGGAGAGGCTTTAGGAAGATTAGCAAAAGAAGATCCTTCTTTTAGAGTTACTTCGGATGAAGAATCTGGGCAAACAATAATTAAAGGAATGGGAGAGCTACATTTAGACATTATTGTTGATAGAATGAAAAGAGAATTTAAAGTTGAGGCTAACGTGGGAGCTCCGCAAGTAGCTTACAGGGAGACAATCCTAGGATCCGCAGAGGCTGATTATACACATAAAAAACAGAGTGGTGGAGCAGGACAATTTGCTAGAGTAAAATTACAATTAGAGCCTTTAGAGCCCGGAAAAGGTAGAGAAGTTGAAAATAAAATCAAGGGTGGTTCTATACCCAAAGAATTTATTCCTGGCGTTGAAAAAGGCATTGAAAGTGTTTCAGATAACGGGATATTAGCAGGATTTCCGATCATTGATTATAAAGTTACAATTGTTGATGGGCTACATCACGACGTAGATTCTAGTGTTCTAGCTTTTGAACTAGCCTCAAGGCAATGTTTTAAAGATGCGTGCCAAAAAGCAACATTAAAACTTTTAGAGCCAATCATGAGAGTAGAAGTCGTTACCCCAGAAGATTATATGGGAGATGTAATTGGAGATTTAAATAGCAGAAGAGGCCAAATAAATACTCAAGAACAAAGAGGAAATGCTACTGTTATCACAGCAATGGTTCCATTAGCTAATATGTTTGGATATATAAATGCTTTAAGATCAATGTCACAAGGCAGAGCTCAATACTCAATGTTTTTTGATCATTATGATAAAGTTCCTCAAAATGTTCAAGATGAGGTTACTAAAAAAACAGGTACATAAAAATGGAAAAACAAAATATTAGAATTAAATTAAAAGCTTACGATAACAAAATTTTAGACCAGTCTACAGAAGAAATAGTAAACACTGTTAAAAGAACTGGAGCAAATATAAAAGGTCCAATACCTCTCCCTACTAAAATTGAAAAATACACAGTATTGAGATCGCCCCATATTGATAAAAAAAGTAGAGAGCAGTTTGAAACTAGAACGCATAAAAGACTTATTGATATTATTGAGCCAACACCTCAAACAGTAGAGGCGTTAATGAAATTAGATTTAGCTTCAGGTGTAGATGTAGAGATTAAAATATGAGTAACTTAGAATTGATTGGAAAAAAACTTGGTATGACAAGAGAGTTTTATGTAACAGGTCAATCTGTTCCTGTGACTGTTTTAAAGATGGAAAAAGCCAGAATTATTGGATTGATCGAAAAGGAAAAAAGAGGCTATTCAGCAATACAGATCGGCTCGGGAAATATCAAAAACTCCAAGTTAACAAAACAAATGAAAGGTTTTTTTACTAAAAAAAATACTGAACCTAAAAAAATTTTAAGAGAGATTAGAATTAAAAATATTACTGAATATAAAGAGGGTAATGAATTTGGTATTGAAATCTTTGAAAACGTAAAATTTGTTGATGTAAAAGCTAAAACTATTGGAAAAGGATTTGCCGGGGCAATGAAAAGACATAATTTTAGCGGTTTAAGAGCTTCTCATGGTGTATCGATATCACATAGATCTCATGGATCAACAGGCCAAAGACAAGACCCAGGTAAAGTATTTAAAAATAAAAAAATGGCAGGACACATGGGTGATAAATATAGAACCGTACAAAATCTTGAAATAATTAAAAAAGATATAGAAAAACAACTTTTATTCATAAAGGGATCTATTCCAGGTTCTAAAAATAGTCAGGTAATGGTTAAAGAATCAATAAAAAATATAAATAAATCAACAATTGCTGAAAAAATAGAGGCTGCAAAAAAAGCAAAAAATATTGCAGACAAAAAAAAGAAATAATTTATGAAAATAGACAAGTTATCGATTGATGGAAACAAAAATAGTCTAGAGATTGCTGATAGTGTTTTTAGCAACAAAATAAATAAAAAATTAATTAGCGAAATCTTGTATAAAAATATAGCAAATTTCAAAGGCAGAAAAGCGAAAACAAAACAAAAAAATGAAATTATTGGTGCAACAGCAAAAATATATGCACAAAAAGGAACAGGTAATGCAAGACATGCCAGCAGAAAAG
>CACLIZ010000041.1 GCA_902607115.1 uncultured Pelagibacteraceae bacterium
TTGGAAAATTATTCAGGAAGCTGGTGATTATTTGGTAGGACAATTACCTGATCACCAAAATCATCCTAAAGGTAGAAACCCTTATGCGCATGTTGCAATTTGTGTAAAAAGCAAATTCAATTCAAGCTATAAAGATATCCCTGATGAGCAGTTTGATGACGTTATAAAATATATTGAGTTTTTAAAAAAAAACCCAAATTAATTTTTTAATTTTCTCATTTATTCTGTTTTGGAAAATAATCTTTTAATTCACCTTCTCTATAGACATCAGCAGTACAACAGTGAAGTCCTCCTCCAAATGCATAGGCATCTCTTAATTCAACAGGAATAACTTCCATTCCTAATTTATCTAATTGTTCAGCTTGGTAAACTTCACTCTTTTCAACACAGACCGTTTTAGGGTCTAAAACTAAAACATTCATTGATAACCATACTGATGAGTAGCAAAGTGGTGGAGGTGAATTATGGGCGGGTTGCGCTGAGTCTATTATTTGCCAATCATTATCTTCAAATAGTTTTCTTTGCTCTTTAGGTAATTTTCTTTGAGGATTATTAATAATCAAGCCTTCTCTAATTGGTGTAAAAGTTGCATCAATATGAATTGGATAAGGATCACCTGGAAAATTTACCGCATGAACTCTGTGGTCTTTATAATGTCTTTTAATCCAGTCAATCCCTTTTAGGTTTGTAGTAAAACCATGTTGAACTATTAAATCTTTTCCAAATCTTAAAATATCAGCAGCATCAAATAAAGGTTCCTCTTCTGTAGTTACAAAAAATTTTTTTTCTGTCCATTCAAGTCTTTTTTGAACTCCAATTTTATCTGATAGATAATCTTTTCTATAATCTGAATCAGTTAATCTTGGTTTAGGAGCAGCCTCGTGTCTCATGTTGGGATCTTTATTGTAGTATTTTTTTAACAAAGGTCTGTAACATAAATATTCAAACCATCTACATCTATAACTCATGGTAGCTTCTAAAATTTCATTACCAACTGTTAACAAAACATCTCTTGGAGGCATGCACCCAAACATTGTCTCCGCCTTCCAATCAGGTGTCGAGGATGGTTGATTAAAATTTATAGGTGTTGGTCGATCAACTTTTATTCCTCTTTTCTCTAGCATGGATGAAAAATTATTTAAAAGTTCATTTGCTTTATCGATGGTATCTTTAGTTCTAGGTCCATACTGGCCTCTCATATCTGAGTCTTCTGGAACTTTTGCATCTAATGCTGGTTCGGGCGCTGGTATACAAACACCGTCAGCTTTTCCAACAATAACATGTTTTAATGGATCCCATTCATTCCAACTATTTACTATTACTTTTTCAGACATTTAATTAAGTCCAATAAATCTTCTATTAGATCTAATTATTAAACTATAATATATAATAGAAATAAATATAAAAAATCCACCAATAACTGTACCTTGGCTGGGAATTTCATTAATTCCTAAAATTGGAATCCAAACCCAAAAAATTCCTCCAATTACTTCTGTTAAAGATAACAAAGTAAGTTCTGCAGCTGGAATATGTTTAGATCCGACTGAATATAAGATTAAACCTAGACATACCAACGTTCCGTGTGTTGCAAATAATGCTTCATTTTTTCCTGTAGATAAAAAATTTAAATCATTAAAAATAATCATCACTGCTGAAAAAAAACAACAAAACAAACCAGCGATTGCAACTGTTGTAAATTTTGGTGTTTCTTTTCTCCATCTTAAAGATATGGAAAAAACAGAAAAACCAACTGAAGATGCAATTCCAAAAACTAAGCCTGTAAAACTGTTTTTGCCTGTGTTATCAATTGCCATTATTACAATTCCAATAGTTGCAATAAAAATTGCAATCCAAACATTTGTAGAAATTGTTTCTTTTAAAAATAAAAACCCAAGTAGTGCCGTGATAAATGGCATGGCTGCAAGACAAAGTAATGTTACCGCAGCAGAAGTGTTGGTGATTGAATAAATGAATGTAATCATCGCTATTCCAAGTCCCACTCCTCCAATGGCGCCCGAAATACCTATTTTAGTATAATTTTTTATAAACTCATTCCCCTCTTCGAGATACAAAAACAAATTTAGAAGTATAAATATTACAACTCCTCTTGTGAATAAATACTGCCACGGAACTTGCTGTGCATCGTCAATGTGCCTAACTACATAAGGTCCAAATGACCAAAAAAGGCCAGCTATTAAAACAACAGGAATAGCAACTTTAGGATCTTTTATATCGAGCATGCCAATTTCTATTATTAATT
>CACLIZ010000042.1 GCA_902607115.1 uncultured Pelagibacteraceae bacterium
TATGCATTCTATAGTTTCTGATCTTATTTCATTAGAAATAATATTTTCAATTATTTCACAAATATCTGATACATGTATAGGATAAAAATTAGTTTTTCCTTTATAATATATTGGAAATATTGGGAATAATTTTAACATGCTCATCAACATAGTGGTGAATTTATCATCTACACTGTAAACTATTGATGGTCTAAGTATAACATAGTTATTAAAAATTTTTTTAATTTCATTTTCTCCATTCATTTTACTAGTTGCATATTTACTATCCAAAGCATCCTCAACTCCTAATGCTGATAATTGGATAAATTGTTTTAAATTATTTTCTTTTGAAAGTTCGGCTAATTTTTTAGGTAATAAACAATGAATATTATTAAATGAAGACTTTTTATTTTCGTGTAAAATGCCAATAAGATTTATACAGATATCCTTATTTCTAAAAATCTGACTTAATTTTTCATGATTGGGGTTGTCTAGTTCAATAATATTCATCCATCCTGGATTTGCTTGGCTTTTGAGAATGTACGCTTTTCTATGGAGATTTCTTGTTACTACAGTAACTTTAAAATTTTTTTTTGTTAATTTTCTCAATAAATGTCTTCCAATTTGTCCGGAAGCTCCAAATACTAGAATTTCTTTAGGTTTCATATTATATATACGTAATGCAAATAGATATTAAATTACATAAGAATGATTTACCAGATGAAATAAAGCTAGATGACAAAAAGTCATTAGCAATAGACTGTGAGTTTTCAGGACTAAACGTAAATAGAGACAAACTTTATTTAGTACAAATATCTACCGGTAATAATGATGCTCATATAGTTCAATTAAATAGGGATAATTATAATGCTCCAAATCTAAAAAAAATTTTAGAAAATAAAAAAATTGAAAAAATATTTCATTATGCAAGAGCGGATATCACATTTATAAAAAAATACTTAAACATTAAAGTTGAAAACATAAGTTGTACTAAAATAATGAGCAAACTTGCAAGAAGTTATTCAGAAAAACATGGATTGAAAGATCTAGTTAAAGAGTTTCTAGGAATTGAATTAAGCAAGCAACAACAAAGTTCAGACTTTGGTGGCAATTTAAATGAAAAACAGTTAAAATATTGTGCAAGTGATGTAATTTATCTTCATAAAATTCATTCTACTTTAAAAGAAATTTTAATTAGAGAGAATAGGTATGAGCTTTATAGCGAAACTATAAAATTTATTTATACAAGAGTTGAGTTAGATTTAGCTTTATTTGCAGAGGATATCTGGTCCCACTAAATTAATTATGAAAAATATTTTTTCTTTAATTGGAAAAGAAGTAGTTCAAACTGAAATTAATGCATTAAAAAAACTTAAAAAATCCATTAATAAAGATTTTGATAAAATAATTAACTCTATATTAAAATGCAAAGGTAAAATTGTTTTATCTGGAGTGGGAAAGTCAGGAATAATTTCAAGAAAAATAGCATCCACTCTTTCATCTTTAGGTATTCCTTCATTTTATGTAGATGCGGGATCCTGTTCTCATGGGGATTTGGGAATGATAAGTTCAGGAGATGTGATAATTTTAATAAGTCATAGCGGAGAATCTGCAGAGCTAAAAAATATAATACAATACACAAAAAGAAATAAAAATATTACTCTGATAGGCATAACATCAAAAAAAAATTCATTATTGTGTAAATCAAGCAATATATTTTTTTTACTACCAGCAGTTATTGAGGCTGGACCAGGAAATTATATTCCCACATCAAGTACAACGGCTCAAATTTGTTTAGGGGATGCAATTGCAATATCAACAATTAAACAGAGAAAATTTTCAAAACTTGATTTTAAAAAATTTCATCCGAGTGGTAGTTTGGGTGCAAAACTAAAAACCGTTGGAGAATTAATGTACAGAGGAAATAAAATTCCATTTGTTAATGAAAATTCAAATATTAAATCTGCACTAAAAGTTTTTAATAAAAAAAACTTAGGAGTATTAATTGCTATAAATAAAAAAGGAAATACGA